>QNFK01000374.1 GCA_003645495.1 Gammaproteobacteria bacterium | reverse complement strand
GACTGGCATGTTCTCGCCGTAGCAGAACAGCTGATCTTTACTTTGCGTGAATTTCAGGCCGCAGCGGGCCAGGAGATCAAGCGAGTGATCTGTAAGACGGCCGGATTTCTGCAGCGCAATTTTGATGCGCTGCTCTGAAGTGGTCATTGGGTTTCCTCAGTGAGAAGCGCTTTTATTGCGGGGATGATGCTTATGGTTGCTACGTTCAATCGCGGCCTCGTAGCCGCCAAACCCGTCGCTCAGGAATCTTGCAACGCGGCCAATTGTCGTGACGCTCACGCCGGTCATATCGTGGATACGGCGATAGGGGAGATCCCGGCGCAACAACCCCACTACGTGCCAGCGATCAACCAGCGCCTGTAACTCAGCTGGCGTGCACAGGTCTTTGAAAAAATTGCGACATTCCTGCGTGCCCTGCAAGCTGTCCACCGCATTGAAAAGGGCGTCCTCATTGCGTTTGCGCTGGCTGGATGTGTCGTCGCGGTTGGGTTTCACGGTTTTGAATTGCTTCGGGTTGTATTAACGTACTAGTACACTAATACATTACTGCGACATCCACAAGGATTATTCTGGTGACGTCATCGGAGGAGCAGAACGGGTGTTACCTGTCACCACCTCAAACGCCAAGGTATCTTGTGATTCCGGCGGCAGCTTCGCGACCTTCAAAAACGGCAGTAACCACAAGGTCTGAACCCCGGACCATGTCGCCGCCGGCGAATACCTGGGGGTTCGTCGTTTGAAACGCTTCGCGGCCGTTACTGTTTACATCGACCAGTCCATTGGTTGTTAAGCCGATGTCGAAGTCAGCAAACCAGCTCGCTGGGCTTGCTCCGAAACCAAATGCGATCAGCACGGCATCTGCAGGCAGTATCTCTTCGGTACCGGGCACCGGCTCCGGACGCCGCCGGCCATCCGAACCCGGGGAGCCGAGTTTCGTCCTGATGACTCTGACGCCGCTGACGTGATCCGACCCTGTAATTTCCAGTGGCTGTTGGTTGAACAGAAAATTAACGCCTTCTTCATTGCTGTTCTCCACTTCACGCTGTGATCCCGGCATGTTTTCCTCGTCACGGCGGTAGGCACAGCTCACAGATGTTGCGCCCTGGCGGATCGCGGTTCTGTTGCAGTCCATCCCGGTATCGCCACCGCCGAGAACGATGACTCGTTTACCGGCCAGGTCGATGTGCGGCGTAGCCTGACTTATACCCAGTTCCTGGTTAACGTTCGAAATGAGATACGGTAGCGCTTCATAAACTTCAGGCAGGTCCTCACCCGGAAATCCGCCCTTAACAAAGTCGTATGTTCCCATGCCGAGAAACACAGCATCAAATTCGTCGAGCAATTCCTGGAACGGCTTGTCAGTACCGATGTGCGTATTCAGAACGAATTCGACGCCCATGCCCTGCAAAATCTCACGGCGTATCCTGACGACCTCCTTTTCAAGTTTGAATGAAGGTATACCGAACGTCAGAAGGCCACCAATTTCGGAATACGAATCAAAAACGACAGACCTGATCCCATTACGGGCGAGAACATCAGCCGCCGCCAGCCCGGCCGGGCCGGCACCAACGATGCCGACACGCTTGCCCGTATCGATGATGTGCGACATGTCAGGTCGCCAGCCTTGCTTTAGTGCTTCATCAGTAATGTACTTTTCAATACTGCCAATGCTGACTGCACCATTTGCATCGTCGAGCGTGCATGCGCCTTCGCATAGCCTGTCCTGCGGGCAGATTCGACCGCAAATCTCCGGCAGTGAATTAGTCTGGTGCGACAATTCCGCCGCCTGGAAAAGTTTTCCTTCCTCGACCAGCCGCAACCAGTCGGGAATGTAGTTGTGCACCGGACACTTCCATTCGCAATAAGGGTTACCACAAGCGATACACCGGCCGGACTGGCTGGCCGCGTCGGCTCCATCATACTGACCATATATTTCGTCAAAGTGCTTGATACGAATTTCGGCCGGTTCCTTTTCAGGGTCACGACGTGCGACTTCGAGAAACTGTAAAGGATGCTTAGACATCGTCGTCGCTCACGCCGCTTGCCGCAGAGACTCGATCAACGAACCAAGCTCTGCAGCCTTTGATTTCACGACCCAGAATTTTGGCAGGAAGGTACGGAAATCTTCGAGTATTTTCTCTCCCCACCGACTGCCGGTGTGTTCAACGTGCTGGGTTATCAGGCTGTGTAAATGATGCAGGTGCGATTCCATGCTCTCCGGTGTTATGCGATGTATATCGATGAGTTCATGGTTGTACAGATCGACGAAGTCCCGATCGATATCCAGTACATAGGCGAATCCACCCGTGAGGCCCGCACCAAAATTTACGCCACTGCGCCCCAGTACAACGACAACGCCTCCGGTCATATATTCGCAGCAGTGATCGCCACTTCCTTCAACGACAGCCAGGGCACCGGAATTGCGTACAGCGAATCTCTCGCCGGATTGTCCTGCTGCGAAAAGCCGGCCACCGGTCGCACCATAAAGGCAGGTATTGCCAATGATGACAGTGTCTTTGGCTTCGTAAAGCGCATTTTTCGGCGGCCGGATAATGATTTGCCCTCCGGCCATGCCCTTACCGACGTAGTCATTGGCATCGCCCACCAGGTCAAGATTCAACCCCGATACATTCCAGGCCCCGAAGCTCTGGCCAGCAGTACCATTCAAGCTGATGTTTAGTGGCGCATCAGACATGCCTTCATTACCGTATCGCCTGGCTATCTCGCCGGAAACGCTGGCGCCAATCGTCCTGTCGTAATTGTGAATGTCGAATTCGAAGTTACCGCCTGATTTTGTTTTGATGGCGGGCAGTGTTTTCCCGAGAATTTCCCGTGCCAGGTCAGCCTGATCGAATGGTTCGTTTCTCGCCTCCGTGCAGAACTGCGGCTTGTCCTGCGCAACCCCGGCATTCGAGATGATCGGCGTAAAATCAAGTTGACTCTGCCTGGCGGTATCGCCGGGCAATAATTCGATCATATCCACACGACCAATAATGTCTGCAAGCTTTTCGACACCCAGTACCGCAAGGTGATGTCGCACTTCCTCGGCAACAAAACGAAAAAAGTTGATGACCATCTCCGGCAGGCCAATGAAATACTCACT
>QNFK01000373.1 GCA_003645495.1 Gammaproteobacteria bacterium | reverse complement strand
CGCCTGGGTATTAGTTGAATCGCTGGAATATCGGTTTGAGAATTTCCAGCCCAAGTCATGCCGATTTCCTACAAGACGGCTTTCGCAGTAGACGAGCTATTCGCGGGTCCTTGTACTGATAAGCCAGTAGGTAATTCCTAACGCCAGGACAACGGTGGCAGTTGCTAATACAAGCAAAGGTGTAATTTTTTCAAAATCGAAAATTATTACCTTCCGGGATATCGCCATCAACGCGGTAGCGACGACCAATCTTACTGGAATAACGTCAGTCTTGAGATAGAGCGTTCTATTGATGAATATCTCGATGGCAATCAGCACAGCGAGAAAAGCGCCAAATGTGGCCAGGATGTCGCTAATGCTCAAAAGCAGGAATGGCGGCTCCATGAGGCGCTGATACAAAACATAAATGACATCACCTATACCCCAGACAATCACTGCGACCATCAGGGCCGCCAGCACTTTTACGGCTATACGAATAATCTTGTGAAGAAAACCCATATACGCATCTTCTGAATCGTCTGCGAGTTCATGGCCAGGTTCGCCAAACAAGCTTTTATCTACATCGCTATTCATAGTTGTTCATACCAGCCTCATAACCGCCGCAATTACATTATGACTCGGGAAAGCCAAATGTGGTTAGCGCTGGCATCAGATGGAACGGTCAAAAAAATCCATGGTCCGACCCTGGTTACAAGGAGTAACTCTATGTATATGATTTTTAACGTGTAAATCTGTATGATTTGAGCCGGCGAATGATGAAGACAAGTACTCAAAAACGCAATGAGCGCATCTGGAGCACGATTCGTGACATTCCCCCGGGATGTGTCGCAAGCTACGGGCAAATAGCGGAAATTGCCGGCATACGACGTGGCGCGCGCCAGGTTGGTTATGCGCTACGGCATTTGCCACGCGGGCACGATGTGCCGTGGTTTCGCGTTATTACCGCTTCAGGAAAAATCGCGTTTGAGCACGGCAGTGATGCGTTTAATGAACAAGCGAAACGGCTTATGATGGAAGATGTTGCCATCCTCAAGGGCCGCGTCGACATGAAAAAGTACCGCTGGCAACCTGATCTGGATGAACTTTTGTGGAAACCAAGTGATGCCTGGGACGACGAATAAATGAAACAAAAACTGCTTTCACTTTATGTCCAGATCATTCTCGACAAACGTTTTATTACGCTACGACGTTCACTGACAGAATTTCGCAGGAAACTAACCTTCAAGAAGCGCGTTGTCTCGGTGTTCCTGCAACTGGATGATCCTTATTCATACTTGTTGAGTTATTACCTGGAACACGTAATAACCCGATACAAGAAAGTGGAATTTCGTTTTTACCTTTGTCAGGCGCTTAGTGGTGATTACACGCCACAACCTGGCATGCTGGCCGATTATGCGCTGGCAGATTGTGCCGCATTGGCGAATGAATTTGGCGTGCCGTTTCTCGATGCCGGCAGTACACCGGCGGTCGAATACCGTCGAGCGCTGCTGGATTTTCTTGGCGAAGAACATGATGAGAAAGATTTTTCTGAAACATTCATAAAAGCGCTCAGCGCCTACTGGCGCGGCGACCCGGAAGGTGTTGCACGCATTGTCGGAAGAGCGCAGGCGGAATTATCCGAAACGAATGTATTGATCGGCCAGAACCAGTTGCTGCTGCGAAAAATGGGTCACTACAATTGCGCAACGATGCATTACGCTGGCGAGTGGTATTGGGGCGTTGATCGATTGCACTACCTGATTGAAAGGTTCGATCAGCAGGGATTGAATCGTTACAAAGAACCAATTCCTGAACTGGCGTCGTTGCAGCAGGCAATGCAATCGAAAATGCCGGTCACAAAGCCTGTGAAAGCAGCAAGTCTGCCGCCGCTTGAAATGTATTATTCGTTCCGCAGTCCGTATGCCTACCTTGCGCTGGAACGCACCTATGAGATTGCCGACGCGTTCGGACTCAAGTTGGAAGTGAAGCCGGTATTGCCGATGGTGATGCGCGGGTTGAAAGTGCCCAGGCCTAAACTCCTGTACATCGTCAACGATGCCAACCGTGAGGCAGAGCGTCTTGAAGTGCCATTTGGCAAGATTGCCGACTCACTTGGAAACGGCGCTGAACGCTGTATCGCTGCTTTTTATTACGCGAAGAGCGAGGGTAGTGAGCGGGAATTCCTGTTGGCGGTTGGTCAGGCGGTTTTCGCCGAGGCGATTGATGTCGCCACCGACGAGGGCATGGAAATCGTCGCTGAGCGCAGCGGCCTCTTCTGGCCCGATCTGAAAGAGGCGCTGGAAAAGGAAGAATGGCGAGCCTGGGCGCAAGCGAATCGGGAGGCATTGACCGAAGCAGGCCTGTGGGGCGTGCCATCGTTCTTAATCGGGGACGTAGCAATCTGGGGTCAGGATCGCGACTGGTTATTGGCCCGAAAAATTGAAGACATGTGTCATGACGGGGAAGGCATCATCGTATGACGATGCCAGCGGTCTATTTTTCACACGGGCAGGAAAGCGGTCCGTGGGGAACAAAAATCAAAGTGATGGCCGAGGTGGTGCGCAAACTTGGTTGCCGCGCCGAAAGTGTCGACTATCAAGGCATTGCAGATCCGACAGAGCGGGTAGAGAAACTCGTTGCAAGCTTAGCCGGGGTAGAAGAACCGCTGGGGCGGGTGGGTTCGAGCATGGGCGGTCGTGTTGCTACGGCGGCTGCCGCAAAGGTGAATGCGGTGGGTTTGTTCGTACTCGCGCCGGCGTATTACATGGAGGGCTACGAGGATCTGACGCCACCAGCACCCGCAATGCCGATCACCATCGTGCATGGCTGGGATGACGACATCGTGCCGGTTGAGAACAGCATTAAGTTCGCAAAGGCATGCAATGCGACGCTACACCTGGTTGACGGTGATCATCGGCTGACCGCAAATCTCGACGAGATCACATACTATCTGACGCGGTTCATCCACAATCTCAGCAGTGACTCATACTGGAGATTGTCATGAAAACGCTGCTCTTATTCGCGTTGTCGCTGACATTTACTGGCTGCAGCTCCGAAGAGTCGGATGTACCGGAGGAAACAGTTGGTACTGAGATCGCTGCTGGTTACAACGCGCAGATGGAAAAGG
>QNFK01000372.1 GCA_003645495.1 Gammaproteobacteria bacterium | reverse complement strand
TCCAGATCATCGCTCCAGCTTATCTGGCAGGCAAGCCTCGAGTTCTCTTTAATCTCGCTACCCTCGCCCTCAAGCGCGGCAAGCTCGAAGTCGGTCTGCGGTCTGAGCATGCTGAGCCAGGGCTCCTCAACGAACACATGGCAGGTGGCACACTGGCAGGAACCGCTGCAAAGCGCCTCGATCGACAGGCCTGCCTGCCTGAGTAATTCCATCAGGCTGGCGCGGTCACGCCCCGTGACTTCATACTTCGTGCCATCACGATCGGTAGCGAATATCTTAGCCAATGTTCTTCTGACGCAACTGATCAGGCCGCGGAAGCGCTGACATTTTCGACTTTGTCAGGAACGCCGAATACTTCGCCGCCTGGAAAATAGTCGGACCAGACATACCAGAATATTTTGTTGTAATGCGCGATGGGAGAGAGTTGGCTGCCAGCGTAGTGCCCACTTTCGCATTTGCCGGTAACAGACCATTCTGAGTCGCTTTCTACATCGACGATGCTGTTGCCGTCGTCGGATTTTCTGAAAGTCAAAATCGTATCGCCGTCAATATTACGGTCAAACGCCTGCATGAAGTCAGCTTCGCAAAATATCACCAGTTGAGTTTCACCGAGGGCGTCGTTGATTATTCCTCTCTCGGCAACTACGTCAATCGGATAGGCACGCGCTTTGCTACCGGAAAGTATACCGAGAACCTGTGATTTCATTGACAGCCGCTCGTCCAGCGGATTTTGCAGCGGGTAGACCATGACCGGGCTGTTCGGATCGATGACGTCAGCCCGGGCCAGGAGTTTAAGGTAGAAAATGTCCCGCCATTCAACTGGCCGCATCCATACCGGCGAATCTGGATAAAGATCTTTCCACGTTTTCAGACTGGTCATGACCGTCGGCACCGTTGTCAGCGGATCGTTGCGACCTTCCAGGCGATTGTTGATTTGCACGACTGAGCAACGACTGCTTTTTTCGTAAAAGACCATGTTGTTCGCCAGCGCCGCGGTAATCGTAATATCCGGGTTGCTGAAATTGCCCTCCAGCGCGTATGACATCGAACTGTGCGCCAGGATGCAATGCGTCATGATGAAGGGCGCTTCACCCTTGGTTTGATAAACAATGTGCGGCCGGCGAGCCAGTCGGGCGACGAAGGCGAAGGGCTTGCCGGTTTTGTCGATCACCCCGACAACTTCCTCGTCAGGTCCGTATTTTTCCAAAGCTGCATCGATGGATATGAAAACCGGTTTGCGGACTGGTTTGAAAAGCAATTTGGCATGCATCAGGAAACCGTAAATCAACAGGATCGCGACCGCTGCCATAGAGCTGATGACGAGAATCGAATACGTACCGGCCATTGCACTTTGGTAGCCGGCGTAGGCGAGTAACAGCAATGCCACAACGATTAGCAAGCCCGATTGGGAATAGATATAACGAGCACCAGCAGGAGACGCGGCTATGCGATTGGTCAGCATCAATACGCCCAGCGTACCGGGCAACACTCCCAGCGCGATTAACGGCACCGCTATGATTGCAAGCACATCGACCATGTTCATACAGGAAGCCACCTTTCCGTCATCTGAAAAATTGTACTGTACCGTACATTATTCTTCAAGATGCAGCAAAATTCCAGACCGATGCCGTCCGCGGTTGGATTAGCTGCTGTCAGACTGGTGGTATGCCTCGATAAAACGATCGACGACATGGCGCGCCCGGACCCCGATTTCCTCTTCGGAAGGCTGGCTGGCGTTCAGGTAAAGTTGTTCGATATAACGCTGATGCATGAGCATGCCACGAAAAAACTCGGAAGCCTCGTCCGCGCTCCTGATATCAATCAAACCCTTATCTATCAGGATCTCAAAATAATCACGCAGCAAGTTGTGGCTGTGTAACGGACCCTGTTCATAATACATTCGGGCAATATCCGGAAAGCGCTCGCGCTCCGCAATAATCAATCGCGTTAGCGCCCTATGCTTGCTGGAAAACGCGACCCGCAGCCGATGTTCGGCGAAGACCACCAGCGTGTCACGAACGTTGTCCAGCGACTTTAGTTCCTGGCTTTCATTGCTGGTAACAATAGAATCAACAACAGCACGAAACAGATCTGCTTTGGTCGGATAAAAACTATACAAAGTCGCCTTTGAGCCACCGGATTTCTCAACGATGGCATCGATTGAAGTCTCGCCGTAGCCGATCTTCAGGAAGAGCTGCGTCGCCGCCGCAAGAATTTTTGCTTTTCGTTGCTGACCGCGCGACGAAACAGGAACGGAATTCCTGCCGCCTTTCTTGCCCGCTCGTTTACTGACTTTCTTTTTTTTTGCCGCCAAGAACCTGGCCCCATTCAGAAGTGTCTATCCGGAATACCATTTCCCGACCGTTACAAATGACAATATCAGATTCCGCCGTCGCCGGTGAATCCGGGATTTTCATAACGGTAACGCCGTCTCGAACTTGATCTGTCGCAGCGCGAAATCCGAGTGAACCTGGGAGACGCCCGGCGCGTTAAAAATCACGTTTTCCAGAAAGTGATCATAGGCTGCAACACTCGGTGTAGCCACGCGCAGCATGATATCCGCGGCACCCGTTGTGAAAAAACATTCCATTACTTCCGGTTGCTGTCGCATCAATTCAGCAAATTCGACACTGGAGCTTTTGGAGTGACGCGCCATCGAGACATGGGCGAATACGGTTTCGCCAATGCCCACCATTTTCGGATCCAGGATCGCGGTATAGCGCTGAATGACGCCAGCGTTCTCCAATGCTCTTACTCGCCTCCAGCAAGCCGAAGGCGACAGTCCAACTTGCTGCGCCAGGTCCTGATTGCTCACCCGGCCATCGACCTGAAGCGCAATCAGTATGGCGCGCTCGAAACGATCAAACGGCAGCACCTCTCCTTTTGTTATTCCGACCATAATGAAAGACTCTCCCTGTTTTATATCTATAGACGCAAGATTCTTCCGTTATTATCGCTTAAACCGATGAAAAAGAAAGCTTTATGCGCGTACTTCGGCGTAGGCTGTCTTTTATCAATAACTTACGCGCGCCGAGGCATATCATGATTCCCGCTACTCACAGCCCTGCCGCCCCAACCATCGTTCCCGATGGAGAAAGCCTGTCGGT
>QNFK01000371.1 GCA_003645495.1 Gammaproteobacteria bacterium | reverse complement strand
TGTCCAGTTTGACCGCTGCAAACCTGAGCGTAAGTGGCGTTGGGAATCGTGCCACCGACGTAACCGACCGCAGTGCTGTAGACACCTGGTGTTTCCCAGAAGATTCGTTCTGCTCCCCAGAACCAACCCATGCCGAAAACTGCCTGCTCCAGTCCTGCCGGGAACGGTGCCGTCAGCCGATTTCCGTTGACGTAGTGCAACTCAGGCACAACCATCGTTGTGCTGCGTTCAAATGCCTGATCACTCATGACTTGTTGCGTGCCGCATCAGTGTCGGTCGCCTCATAACGGCGCCCGCTGCGTGGTGAGCTTACAACCCCTTCGGCACTCAGAAATCGAACCGGAATAGATTGCGTATTGCCCCATGATGCCGCGCGGTAAACTGCGAAATGCAAATGCGGCATCGTGGTATGACCGGTATTTCCGGACAGGGCGATTTCTTGTCCGGCAAGCACTCGTTCTCCGACATCGATTAAAGCGCCGTCCTTTTTCAGGTGGTAATACTCTCCGGTCGTGCCATCGTCATGCAGCACCACCATGTAATTGGCGAATTTGCCACAGCCATCTTCCCAGCAGCCCTTTTCATTGGATTCCACGACCCGGGCGACAACGCCGGAGCGGGCAGCATGTACTGGTGTACCCACGTCCATCTTGAAATCAATCGCATACTTCTCAAGCCCTGTGTGACTGAAGCGCGAT
This sequence comes from Gammaproteobacteria bacterium, assembly GCA_003645495.1. Classification (GTDB taxonomy): domain Bacteria; phylum Pseudomonadota; class Gammaproteobacteria; order Steroidobacterales; family Woeseiaceae; genus SZUA-117. The sequence continues at coordinate 2,410 of QNFK01000371.1, read as the reverse complement.
CCGTATCCCTGTAGAACGCGATAGCTTTTTTCATCCGCATACGGAAATCGATACAAAAGATCGTCATCATGATTTGCATCTTTGTCGCCGATCGTCCACTCGCAAAATACCCGGTATCGGCCGCTTCGCTGATCCTCTTCTTCCCGAAGTACCATGACCAGCTGAGATTGTTCGCCTTCTAACGTGCCGGTAACGGTTTTCGGCCCATCAGTAGCGAGTCCCCGGGTTCTCACGCGCATCGTATAAGTGATGGGAAATTCTTTAAGGTTAGTTGCCCTTAATTCAATATTGCCGCCGTCGCGGACCTCATCGACGTCGAGCCAGTCATCGGCGCATACGGCCCATGCGGAGCTCTGAAAAAATATAAGTGCGATCACGGGTGAAATCGATTTGAAGACTGTATTCATACTGGTGACGGAACTCTTCATAGCCTTCCTTTCGTGAGTGGTGCGGATAATCGTGCCTTGACTAATTGGTGGCTTGCTCGGCAGCGACCTCTTCTTCTTCCAATTCGACTGGAAGATCCGACAGTCGGTAGAAAAATTCGTGCGTGTAAACCACGTCACGCCTCCCCATCAAAGTGCCGCTGTCGATACGTGGGCGATAAATAAGGTGTCGCAATTTCCGACCTACAATGTCTCTTATATCGACAATCTGTGCTGGTTGAGTTTCAAGATGCTTGATTCCCGTTATTCTTCCGGTTGCCATAACCGAGTAAGTAAAACTTACTGAGCCAGACAAATAATTTTCCGGATTTCGCGGCTCATTATCTTTACGATCGCTGTTGTAATATTTCGGCAGGTAAATTTTCTGCAGCACATTTATGTTTTCCAGATTGTCCCGGCGATATCTGCGCTGCAGGTCTTCTTCTTCTGACAACTGATTCCAGGCTTTTCTGTAAATTTTCGCAGCACGATTTGGCCGGCCGGACAATATGTAGTAGTCGCCCAGCGCAAGCAGTGTTTCCTCAAGCAATTCCCAGCTCGAATCCGGATTGACGTCAGCTATACGATTCGCCCGCCGCAGGTAGGTTTCACCAGAACCCGCTGATGCTTCAGGCTGAAATTCGAATTCAGCCGGGGTCACAAATAAATACGATTTTCCAAGGTTGGTAAGGGGTGGGATAAGACGTAAGTCTTCCTTACTGTAATTTTTCTCGATAATGTGGATTACCCGCCGCCAGGAAACCCGTTCCCTTTGATACATCTGTAAACGATGCTGCCAATTCGCCTGCTTTTCGAGCGCCGGTAACATCTCAATGCTGGTCGGATCAATATTTCGCGCCTGTATCCCGTAAACATTCTCCTGTATGTCGATAGCGTCGTCGTAGTCACCCATCGAAATATAGAGCTCGCTCATTGCTTCAAGCGTTGCGATCTGGCCGCGATTGTGCGGCCCGTCATTGACGTGGCTAATATGGACTGCGCGCTGAAAAGTTTGCCTTGCCTGATCTGGCCTGCCCGTTGCGACCTGGGTTGCTGCGAGTCCACGCAATGGGTTGATCAATGCGGCACTCAGCCTGTCGTCAATACGTTCAATGATGTCGATAGAAGCAATAAAATTTCGCTGTGCAGACTCAAAATCCCGGTTGTGATGTTGCGCTATCGCAAGGTTTGTAATCGCCCTTGCAGAATCGTGACTGTCGATACCGCTCATCCTGATAGAGAGTTCGACGATACGTTTCGCCAGGGTGTCTGCTTCAAGATAGGCTGAGTCTTCCAGTGATTCCAGATACAGACCGTACAGACGCCGCAACTCATCAGTCTCTGACTCACGCTTTGGCAGGGGCTCGATCCAGTCTTCTTCACCATCCTCCTCAATGAGGCGATATTCCTCGTTTTCGTCATTCGTCTCAGAGTCTTGGTCGCCGTAATGTTGCTCGATGGTGATGACTTCCAGCTCCTGGTCCGCATCTTCTGTCTGCGCCAGCGCCACGGTGCACGAGCCCGACGCCACGATTAGTGCCATCGATTGAGCAAAAGTCAGGGTTTTCCGGGTTCTCATTATCAAATCGGCTACTTCTAATTCTCTTATTCAGACCTTCGGTCCTGGGAATGGTTCTTGCCGGGCACTCAACATAAGCCGTCCTTGGTATACAAGGACCAGTGTGGACAGCCTTTTATTTCGCGTTCTGCCGGACACCCTAACTATACAATATCAGGCAATGCGCAGCGTCAGGTCTGGTTGCACAGGTTGCAGGATTTGTTGCCGGAAATGAGCAATGAAAAGTGCGGCCATATCTGGCGACAGTGTCGGCAAATCATTGATTTCTCAACATTTTGTGAACGGGTGCCCGGTCTCCGGAAGGTTTGGTTGCAGCTAAACTGTGTAGATTAGTTAAGAACCTGGTAGCCGCGTCCCCGCAAGCAGCGTTTGAATACCATTTGCTTCTCGCGGTCGGAACGAACTG
>QNFK01000370.1 GCA_003645495.1 Gammaproteobacteria bacterium | reverse complement strand
TTGACTCTCGTCAATAATGAACCACGGTCCCCGCCGGTCGCGATCGACTGTCAACTGAATGCGCGTCTTTTCTCCCACACCACCAATCGCGAGCCAGTCTGACTGCGTGAGTGCCGCGTTGGATGTCTTGAAATTGTCTATCGTCTGCCGATGCTCACGCGCGCTGCCAAGCATGTCCTGCAATATCTTTTTTGCCTGCGAACGACGATCAGCGCTTTTCGTAGATACCGAATACATGCGTACGAATTCCGTCAGGCTGTCGATGACACTGTTTTGTATATTGGCGCAGTCGAATATATCGACATCATCGCCTTGCGGATTTTTTGTTGCATCCATATAACTTGGAAATAACTGATATAACGCGGGCATGACACGCGCCGCCTCGCGTTCCCGTTCTTTAGGCTCGGGTCCGGTCAGCAAGCTCATCCCCGTCGTAATTTTGACGATAGCTTCAATCGAGCCCAGGAAAGGCGTGCCAATAGTGGCAACTTTGCCGATTTTCGAGCGTCGGCCGAATTGCACCAGGTACTCGCAGACAACCAGCCCACCCATCGAGTGTCCAACGAGGTCGACCTGGGGATCGTCCGCGTCCGCATAGTGTCGCAGCAGCTTTGTTCGCGCCAGCACCTCGTCAACGAAAGCGCCCAGCTTCGCGGCGCTGGCCCGCACATCCATGCGCCAGTCGTAGGGAAAAGCGAAGACCGGCGTCGGCTGGTCGGCACGCGGCGATAACTCGTGCCGCAGCGCACGAATCAAATCGTCATAAATCGGAAATGGCTGCCCCACTGCGACATGCGCCGGTTCCACCGCCTCGTAGCGCATATCGTCTGGATGTAGGGCGACTCGCTCATATTCCTTGTTGAACACCATGGTCCAGATTTCGTCGACTTTCAGCGGATAGTCGTCGACCAGGCTCGTGGCTGTTATGCCGGGAATGACGATTACCGGGTTTTGCGCAGACATGTGGCGCCCCTCATCCATTGACCGTGGACAGTATACTGCCCGGAAAAGCAGGAACATGTATCGCCATACGGAAAGCTTGCTGTTGAATGTATTTGCCTGAATCCGGCCCTGAGGTATCCTGCAGATACGGCTTTTCGAGCAAAAATACACATTATACTTATGCCCTGAAGTGTCCAGGCCGACCGTCAGAGTCTGCACGACCAGCGTCGTATTCAGAGGCATCTATGAGGGGAGCAAAATGAGGGACGTAAGCACAGCTGCAACTGCCAGCAGGCGATCATTCAGTACGGGTATTGCGGTCCTGGCCGCTGGAGTGATCTTCAGCACACAGGTATGCGCTGCAGCGCCGGGCACCAAAGACGGCGAGTGGCACTTCCTGGGCGGCGACTCTGCACATACCCGTTATTCACCGGTGGACCAGATCAACGCCGACAACTTTGGCGACCTCGAAGAGGCCTGGGTCTGGGACGGCGCGAGCTTCAACGCCGCCAGCGGACGATCCACCCCAAGCTACATTGACGGCATTTTGTACACCGTCGCTGGTCCACGTCGCCATGTTGTCGCAATTGATCCCGCCAGCGGCGAGACGATCTGGTCTTATCGCGAACCCAACACGCGCCGCTGGGAGTACTCGATGCGCCAGGACTACGGCAAAGGTGTCGCATACGCGGAAGTGGACGGACGCGGCGTCATTTATATTATTTCCCCAGCATTTTTCCTGACAGCGCTGGATGCAAAGACCGGCCAGCCTCTCGAGGGTTTTGGACAACCCGTTCCCGTCGACGGCTTTCCACAAACCGGCGTAGTAGATCTGCTGGCCGATCTTGGCCATGAATACGATCCCTACGAAGGCCTGCCGTTGGAAACAGGCTATATCACCTCTTCCTCGCCACCGATCGTAGTGAACGGCGTGATTGTGGTCGGCAACTCCGCAGAACAGGGTTATAACCAGTCGCGTATCGAGAATATTCCCGGCGACATTCTTGGTTACGACGCGAAGACCGGCAAATTTCTGTGGAAGTTTAACGTGCTTCCGCAGCCCGGCGAGTTTGGTCATGAGACCTGGGAAAACGATGCATGGGAGTGGACCGGCGATATCTCATCCTGGGCGCCACTGTCGGCCGATCAGGAACGCGGCATTGTTTACGTGCCGACCAACGGCGCCACAATGGATTTTTACGGAGGTTTCCGGCCGGGCGACAATCTTTTCAGTACCAGCCTGATTGCACTTGACGTAAAAACCGGCAAACGCGTCTGGCACTTCCAGATGGTTCACCATGACATCTGGAATTACGATACGCCGACCGCGCCAGTGTTGCTCGACATCGTGCAGGATGGTGAGACCATACCAATCGTTGTGCAGGTTACGAAGCAATCATTCGCTTATACATTTAACCGCGAAACCGGCGAGCCCATCTGGCCCATTGAAGAGCGGCCGGTACCGGCATCCAGGATACCGGGTGAAAAATTGTCCAAAACCCAACCGTATCCGACAAAACCGGCCCCATACGACAACCAGGGCCTGACTGAAGATGCCCTGATCGATTTTACGCCCGAGCTGCGTGCGCAAATGCTCGAAATCCTGGAAGAATATGAAATTGGTCCATTGTTCAACCCGCCATTACACCGCGACAACGACCTGGGCAAAAAAGCAGCACTGTGGTGTCCGGGCGACATCGGCGGCGTAAATATTGATGGCCCTGCAGCGGCAGACCCGACGACCGGCATTTTATACGTCACCTCGCGAAAGAATTGTTCCTACCGCATTCCGGCACCCGGCACGGAAAGAGACGCACTGATCGATGCGCCGACCGGTAGCACGATTGCGGACTATGTCGTGATTCCAGGTTATGGCTCCGTACAGGGCCCGGATGGACTGAACATGTTCAAGCCACCGTACAGCCGCATTACCGCTATCGACATGAACACCGGCGAACACCTTTGGTGGATACCGGTCGGTGAGACGCCGGACAGAGTGCGGAATCACCCTGCCCTGAAGGACATGGATATACCCAATACGGGTAACGGTACCCGCGTTGCGCCGATGACAGTAACCAGTACGTTGCTGATCTACGCAGGACACGGCAGTGACAACACGCCCTATCTCTATGCGATAGACAAAGCATCCGGCGAACAACTTGGTAAGAT
>QNFK01000369.1 GCA_003645495.1 Gammaproteobacteria bacterium | reverse complement strand
GTTCGCGTTCAATGCCAGGAGTCCGTATTCAGCGGCGGCGATGGGTGGCATGTGCTCGGTGTTTGTTACGGTCGTGATATCGCAGTTCTCAGAACCGCTGTCCCGGGATCATCTGGCTGAAGTGAATAAGGCGATGGCTTCCTGATGAATGAGATTGCAGAACCCCTCTTATCCTGGCTGATCTTGCTGGCTCGCCTTTCTCTGGCGGCCGTATTTCTGGTCAGTGGGATCCATAAAGCGCTTTATTACCGCCAGGCTGTGGAGGAATTTCATCGCGCCGGCGTTGGGCTGGTCGGATTAACCCTGCCACTGACTATTGCGCTGCATGTGCTGGCATCGTTAGCCATTGTCGCGGGTGTATATGTTATGGAGGCTGCCCTCCTGCTTGCATTGTTTACCTTTGTGGCGACCCTTCAGGTGCATCGATTCTGGAGCGCAACGGGGGAGGAGCGACTCGAGCAAAGCCGGATCGCCCTGGCACACCTCGCGATTATCGGCGGGCTGCTCATGCTGGCGGCGACGGGGCCGGGTCGTTTCGCGCTGTGATATTGGTCGCTGAGATCAAGGCTATCGTATTATCGATAAATATCGTAAAATGCCGGCTATATCGATTTTAATGAACGAAGCAGCCACGCCAATCCGTGGCAAAGAGTAGATCAATTGAATGACAGTAACGGGCAGATTGCTGCCGCCATAGCACAAGCCACAACCCCTGATACCGAAACCCGCCTGGAACTCTACCGTTCCATGCAGGCGTGCCGGATGATGGAGCAGCGCGCTTACGACCTGTTTATGCAAAACCTGATCAAGGGTACTTCGCATCTCGCACTTGGCCAGGAGGCGGTCGCGGCCGGATTCGGCGCTGCCATGCGTAAAGATGATTACAGTTTTTGCACCTACCGTGGCCACAACCACACGCTGGTCCGCGGCGTATCCATGACCGGTATTCTTGGTGAGTTGATGGGTCGCGAATGTGGCTTGCTAAGTGGCAAGGGCGGCTCGATGCACCTCATGAGCATGGAGCACGGCGTTCTTGGTTCATACGCAATTATTGGTGCGCACATGCCGATTGCCGCCGGCGCAGCCTGGTCTGCTCAGTACCGCAAGTCGGGACAGGTCGCCGTCTGCTTCTTCGGGGATGGCACGACCAACATCGGTGCTTTTCATGAGTCGCTCAACTTTGCCGCGATCTGGTCATTGCCGGTCGTCTATGTCTGTGAAAACAACCTGTATATGGAATACACGCCGATTTCCCAGGTTACGGCGGTCGAGAATCCTGCCGCAGATCGCGCTTCTGCCCATGGACTGGAGCCGGTATTGATTGATGGCAACGATGTTGACCTTGTTTTTGCCACAGCAAACGCGGCTTTGGATAAGGCTCGCAGCGGTGATGGTCCAAGCCTGATTGAAGTGCAGACTTATCGTCATGGTGGACATTCCAGGGCGGATCCGGGCAAGTACAGGCCGGATGAGGAAGTCGCCGCATGGATGAAGCGCGATCCGGTGGTTACCTACCGGCAACGGTTGCTGGATGCGGGAATTGATGCGGCATCACTGGATACGATCGATGCTGAGGTCGCTGCACGCGTCGACAAGGCCGAAGAAACCGCACGCAATAGCGCGCCGCCATCACTGGATATTGCCGAGACCGACCTTTGGGCCGACGGGAGTTCGTCATGGCGCAATTAAGCTACCGCGAAGCCGTTTCGGCAGCGATTGCCCAGGAAATGCGTCGTGACGACAACGTCGTGTTTATTGGCGAAGATATCGCTGCCGCAGGCGGAGTATTTAAAACCACCGAAGGTTTGCTGGATGAATTCGGCCCCATTCGTGTACGGGATACGCCAATCTCTGAACAAGCCATATTAGGGGCCACCATGGGTGCGGCGATGACCGGTTTGCGGCCGATAGCCGAGATCATGTTTTCGGATTTTTTCGCTGTTTGCTGGGACATCGTCGTCAACCAGATCGCCAAAACGCGATTCATGTCTGACGGCCAGTGTACGTTTCCACTAGTCATTCGGTCTGCCAATGGTGGCGGTGCCCGTTTTGGTGCGCAGCATTCGCAAAGCATAGAGAACTGGGCCATGGCGGTGCCGGGGCTCAAGGTTGTTGCACCATCCAGTGCGGCAGACGTGAAAGGATTATTGGCGGCAGCAATACGTGATCCCGACCCGGTATTGTTTTTCGAACAAAAATCCTTGTACGGCACCAAGGGTGACGTCCCGGAAGGTGAGCACGTCGTGCCATTGGGCAAGGCAAATGTACTTCGCGAAGGTAGCGACGTCACGATCGTGGCCCTGGCGGCAATGGTGCCGCGCGCAATGAAAGCTGCCGATACGTTACAACAGGAGCATGGTATTTCCGCAACTGTCATCGACGTGCGATCACTGGTGCCGTTGGATACGACCACTATTTTTGAATCGGTTTCGAAAACCGGCAGGTTGGTGACCGTTGAAGAAAACCCGCGCTTGTGCGGTTGGGGCGCCGAGATTTCATCGCTGGTTGCCGAGGAATTGTTCTGGGATCTCGAAGGTCCAATCGTCAGGGTAACGACGCCGCATTGTCCTCTCCCGTCTGCTGATGCACTGGAAGATGCAGTCATGCCAAGTGCAGAGAGAATTGTTGCCAACGTGCTGAAGCTTGCGGACTAAGGAATAGATAATGGATGTCGTAATGCCGCAACTTGGCGAAACCGTCAACGAAGGAACCATTGCCGCCTGGCACAAGAAGGCCGGGGATACAGTTGAAAAAGGCGAGATGCTGCTGGATGTGGAAACCGATAAAGTCGCCACTGAGGTTCTCGCGCCAGCATCCGGTGTAGTCAGTTCTATTAACGTAGCAGAGGGCGACACTGTTGATGTCGGTACCGTACTCGCGGTGATTGCTGTTGAAGGTGAGGTGGTCGTCGCTGCGGATGCAACGGCGGCAGCAGCTGCAACTGAAGTTGCAGCGTCTCCTGCCAGCGCAGGATTGCCGGCAAAATCTGCGGGCAACCGATTGTCGCCTGCCGTACGGCGCCTGTTAAGCAAGCATGATCTGGATGTTAGCGCCATAACGGGAAGCGGTCGTGATGGCCGGGTAACCCGTCAGGATGTTGAAAATCATATTGAG
>QNFK01000368.1 GCA_003645495.1 Gammaproteobacteria bacterium | reverse complement strand
GGTTAATTCGCGGCTAAAGCCGCTCCTACAGTCTGGCGCCAGACTGTAGGAGCGGCTTTAGCCGCGAATTAACCTGATTTACGTGAATTCGTCGAAAGCAATCACCAACTATTGCGCAACTCCCGTAAATGCAGAAAAACCTCTCTTGGGTCAGGCGACTCGCCAAGCTCAGGAAAAGCCTCTCGAAGGCGCGCAATCACTGACGCGTTCTGCAAGCGAAAAAATGTATTCACCTCAAGTTCCATTGCCATCGTCGTTATCAGCGCACTGTCCGGATCCTGATCCTTGTATTGGGCGAGCATTTTTTTCGCTGCTTCGTTATCCGGTTCACGATCCAAAGTAAATTCGAGGTTATTGATAAGGTAGTCATGCCCTGGAAAAATCTGCGTATTCTCATTCAGTGTTTCGAGTTGACTGGCAAATGTTTCATACAGCTCTTTCGGGTGACCGCCGTTGTGGCAGTTTCCTGCGCCTGCGTTGAATAAGGTATCTCCGCTGAACAACGCCGGCTGGTCGGTATGCGATAACAAACAAATATGGCTCATCGTGTGCCCCGGTGTATCGAGGCACTCGAGTTCGACAGTTTTGCCGACAGTTATGATGTCGCCCGCGCCCACGCCCCGGTCCATGTTCGGAATGCGGTTTTTCGCATTGGCGTGCGCAATGATCTTCGCTCCGGTCGCTGCAACCATCGCGCTGTTGCCACCGGTGTGATCGCCGTGCTCGTGCGTATTGAGAATCTGCGTGATCGTCCAGTCGTTGTTTTTCGCGACTGCAAGACATTTGTTGTAATCCAGTGGATCAATGGCAAGCGCTTCGCCGGATTCAGGGCAGGCGATCAGGTAGTTAAAATTCCTGTATGCGTTTGCGGTCCAGATTTGCTCGACTTTCATGATGGAGTGGATTCATAAGTCGTTGAATAAGAAGGATTCATCAAGATCGTTGTCCCCATGGCGCACGTTTACCCTGTACCTGAACGTGCATGATTTTGGCTTCCGTTAGGTTTCGGAACCACTTATGCTTCGCCGTTGTCATAGCGACTACACATTGTAATCCGTTTGGGGACTTTTTTGATGAAAATCACCGTTGCTGGCGCGTTCGCCAGTTTCTTGCTCGTAGCTTGCGGCGGGCCGCAATCGAATACGCCGGATGATCCGGAAGTTGCAGATAGTACAGATGCCGTCGGGGAGGCACGCATATTTGATATGCCCTACCTGATGCGTGATCTGGGAAACGGTCTTCGTGTCATCATTGTGGAGACCGATTACCCCGACATCGTTACGTTGCATATCCCGGTGCAGACAGGTTCACGAAATGAAGTTGAGCCCGGCAAATCGGGTTTCGCACACTTTTATGAGCACATGATGTTTCGCGGCACCGAACAATATCCAGCCGATGTTTATGCCGATATCGTGAAGAAAGCGGGCGCTGATGCGAACGCATATACGACCGACGATTACACCAACTATCACATTACTTTCACTAAGCCCGATCTGGAAAAGATGCTCGAGATCGAGGCAGACAGGTTTCAAAACCTGGAATACGAGGAGGCAGCTTTTCGCACTGAGGCGCTTGCAGTCAAAGGAGAATATCTCAAGAATTCTTCCGACCCTACATCACAAGCTTACGAGCGCGTTCGCGCGCTGGCATTTACGAAGCATACCTATGGTCATACGACCATGGGATTTATCGAAGACATCGAAGCAATGCCGGATCAACTTGATTACTCGAGGGAATTTTTCGATCGTTGGTACCGTCCGGAGTACGCCACCATCATCATCGTTGGGGACGTTGACGCAGACGCGACCTACGAGCTGGTTGAAAAATACTGGGGCGACTGGAAGGCTGGGAACTACAGCGTAGATATACCGGTAGAGCCTGCTGCTGCGGGTCCTGTTTACGAGCACGTCGAGTGGGAAGGCCCAACACAACCCTGGGTTTTCATGGCATTTCGCGGTCCGGCCTATGATCCAACCGAAAAAGACATGCCGGCAATGGACCTTATTTCATCCATCTACTTCTCGGATTCTTCCGAGCTCTACCAGAAGCTGGTGCTCGAAGATCAATCTGTCGATCAACTTATCACTTACTTCCCGGATCGAAAGGACCCGAATTTACTGCTTATTTATGCTCGTCTCACAGATGAAGTCCATGCGGCGGATGTCGAAGCCGCAATAAGTTCGACGCTTGCCAACGCCAGAACGGCACTCGTCGATGCAGATAAAGTCCGCGAGACAAAATCGCGGTTGCGTTACTCGTTTACTTCACAACTCGACAATTCGGGGAGCATTGGCAGAATGCTTGCCGGCTACGTGCAGTTTTCGCGTTCACCGGAGACGGTCAACGAGGTGTACAGGACCTATGATGCACTGACGGCGGAGGACCTTCGTACTTATGCGAACAGGTACTTCACTGATGCAGGGCGGGTAACTATTACGCTATCCAATTCTGCAACTATGTCAGGAGTTGATTCCCTCTCATCAATTGATGAGCTGGTTGCTGCGACGAGTAATGTGGTCGATCCTGCGACATCAACTTCGCCGGACGATGTTGCAGTTTCTGACGTTGCTGAAGAGACGTTCACTCCGAGCGGCGACAATGTTCCGGTTTCAATCGTTGCCAATCAATCGGCTTCGTCACCGCTGGTTGATGTGGCGGTCCTGATTCATGCCGGCGCCAGCCTGGACCCGGCTGGCAAGAAGGGTCTTGCTTCACTGACTGCCGCGATGGTGACTGATGGCGGGTCTGCAACCTATCCGATACAGGAAATTAATGCGGCGATGTATCCGATAGCGAGTGGCTTCGGTGCGCAGGTAGACAAGGAAATGACACGTCTTTCGGGGCAGGTGCACAAGGACAATCTGGCCACCTGGTATCGCTATGTACGCAGCCAGCTACTGAATCCGGGTTGGCATGAGCAGGACTTCGAACGTGTAAAGACACAATTGTCCAACGCGGTGCGTACCGGACTCGTCGGCAACAATGACGAGGAATTGGGCAAGGAAGTCTTGTACAGCGAAATTTATGGTAAGGATCATCCGTACGGTTCGCTGAACCTCGGTAACAGTGGAGATATCGGCAAGCTGACAATTGACGACGTCAAAGCGTTCTATGCGAAATATTACACTGTCAGCAACATG
>QNFK01000367.1 GCA_003645495.1 Gammaproteobacteria bacterium | reverse complement strand
TAGATTTCCTCGGCGGTCATGCCATTGAATTCGGGCAAATAACTCGTATCCGGTGCCGCTTTCAAACCTTCTTCTATCAACAGGGAATTAACCGCAAAGTCGCAGGCGTTCAGCCACAACTTTTGTTCACGATTGCCACGACGGTAGAAGTGTAGCAACGCGCAATGCAGGGCTTCCCGGGACACCGCAAACTGTGTTTGTTCGACATCGAGCGAATTGATGTAATCGCGATTGTAGTAAAGCGATTTGCCGTTACTCCAGGTCGACTGGCACCAATTCGCTTCAGCCTCGATCAATGGCAGCCTTAATGACAGCGCGCCGAGAAACGGCTTATCCAGAATCAGTCGCGTTCGCGCCGCGGCTATTTTCGTCGACGCATCCATCAATCAGTAATCCAGGATGTCGCCGACCATTTCCGCCCAATTGGCAAATTGCGGTACAGAAAACAACTCTGCTCCAATGGCACGGTGCAGATCCGACACCAGCATGACTCCCATTTCTCGTTGCTTGAAACAGTTGGCATAAGCGAGAATGTTGCCGAGTATCGCGACATCTCCTCCGGACCGGATGGCGCGCGTTACCAGCGCCGTTGCGACCGCATACTGGAGATCGATTTCATCGGGGCATTCCTGCGACTCGCCACGCAAGATTGCATCGATGTCGGGAAGTTTTTCAAGGCTTTGAACAAAGGCAAACAATTCAACCCCGGCGGCCTTGCCGACACAGGCTTCGAGCCCGCCAAGCAAAAGATTCGGCTGCTCGGCGAACTTGTATAACGCCCGATGGGCGAATTCCCAGGAGCGCGGCGAGGGGAAAGCCACCGGGTTATGCTCGGGGTTGAAGTCGAACAACAGGTCAGGCCGGAATCGCAGGAAGGCAATGATACGCTCATCAATATTGTTACGATAAGCCCAACCAGCCCAGTCATCGAGATTGACGCTGACTTCGTAATGCGAAAAGCGGTTAGCCAGGGGTGCCGGCATGCTGTAGGTCACACCCCGATCACCCTGGCGGTTGCCGGCGGCAACGATCACCCACTGATCTGGAACCCGGTACTCGCCGAGACGTCGATCGAGAATCAGCTGATAGGCGGCCGCCGAGACGCTGGGCGGGGCCGACGTGATTTCATCGATAAATAATATGCCCGCCTCGCCGTGAACCGCCACGTCGGGCAACATCGCGGGAATGGCCCACTCGACTTTTTGGCCATTTTTAAATGGAATGCCGCGCAAATCGCTGGGTTCCATCTGCGACAGTCGAGTATCGACGATCGCGGCAGCATGGTTTTCAGCCACCTGGGCAACGATCTGGGATTTGCCCACCCCCGGCGGTCCCCAGATCATCACCGGCGTGTGATAACCCTGCAGCGTACTGGAAAATTCCTGTTCGATAACCGCGGTGATATGAGTTGGTCGCATAGATCAAGAGCTTTTTAATTGAATGTCCAGCTATGTTGCGGCCCATAGCCCGGCCAGTCAATCATACCATTTGGATATTCGAATCGGCTTTAACCAGAACTGAGAGAAATCTATACCTTTGCCGATCGAACAATGTGGATGCCTGACAGGGTAAAGGCGGTAAACAGGGCCTTTTTCTGCGATGACGTCAGCTGAAGGCACGAGGCCGCCCGAAACAGGTTGTGTACGTCCATGTGAAGTTGCCTGATGCGCGGCGATTGCTCCAGCCCTTTGAAAACCTGTTCGACGATATCGCATATCGAAAGCGCCGGCGAATCAACGAAATAAAGAGTACGATTCTCATCGCGATAGTAGACGCGACCCGGGCACAGGCTGCCGAAACTTTCGAGTTCGTTTTTCGGGGCGCTAATACTCGGGCGCACTCCGGCACGCCTGAGTAAGTCACCAAGATTAGTTGTAACCGGGCCTATTCCCGCCATCAATCGGTTCCTTTCGGTCGCTTGCTTGTTTACTTAAAGTTTAACCTGTCCAATGCACTTACAGTTAATCCACTGACAATACAGCAATCATTAATTACGTAAATTACCCGAAATTGGCGATTGTTCCCGATTGTATATCTACCAGCGAGTAAGTTAACTATCATCGTATTTCCCGGATATTGCTACATGCGGCGGTAAGTAGCGCTTCGACCCCGGGGTAGTTAGCCGCGGTCAGCTCATACTTACTCCCCACAGAGCCCCAGGATTCTCGCCGCGTAAGAGTTTCGCACAGGGCTCCCGCATCACCGAACGATACGCCACCGACAGCATGGATACCTCGTTCGAACAGGACATCGGGCAGCCCGCTTCCACTCGGCCCGATCAGGTCCACCGCCTCGGCACCGGTGCTGCATTCCAGCACCTGTTCCAGGGTGTCGTTAATCAGGGTTGATGCTGTGCAATAGACCAGTCTGCAGTCTGCCAATGATGTGAGGTCTTCCGACAACTGGACGTGCTCCCGCTGCGGTACTCGATCTGGCTGTTGCTCGATAACCAGTACCTCCACTCCCTGTTCGACCAGACGATCTATGACTGGGCGGAAGTAACCGACCATACCGACCTGCTCGCCGCGCAGCGGCTTGCTCTCCCCGCTTCCACGCGGCGGGCAATGGAAACCGGCGCGCCGTATCAGGTATTGACTCAGAGCATTCCAGGCGCCGACCGCCAACGCCCGGTCGGGCAACGACGAATCGCCTAACCCTTCCAGGCAGTGCCGCAGGGAGAGCCTTGTCTGTTCCGGTTCGGGAAAACGCTCGTGGAGGCTAGCCAGTATCCCCGGCAGACTAACGTAAAAGGGCGCGGCTGTGCCGTCGCTTAAAAATACGAAGCCGAATTCATCGCGAAATTCATCATCCTCAGACTGATCGGGCAGGTGCAGCCCCACTATCTCCGGCGAATTGAGTTCGACGCACAAGCACCTGGCAAGGGCTAAAATCTCGATGCAGATGCTCATTACTCATGCTTCCTGATGTGGTCAATAGGGTTGAACAGATATAATCAGAATAGCTCGGAGGTGTCCACTAGACCATGGGAAATCCCTCTAAATAGGTATACTGTCCCCTAAATTGCGCAGGCTTTAAGATTTCCGTTTCCGTGGGGAAGACGTATTATAATCAGACGGGAGGTGAATCATGAGCTATAGCAATCTGGGTGGTCACTGCTACTGTGGGGCCGTCAAATTTGAAGTCTCGG
>QNFK01000366.1 GCA_003645495.1 Gammaproteobacteria bacterium | reverse complement strand
CTGCAGTGCGACGATTGATGTCCTGGGCGAAGACTGCACGTCGATCGAACAGACTGAAACAGCACGCGACCTGTACCTCGAGGCGCTCGATGGCATTCACGATCAGTCCCGGACCTGCAACGCCTCAGTCAAATTGTCAGAAATGGGGCTGCGTTTCGATATTGATCGCTGCACTGACGTGATGCGAACGCTTTTAGCCAGGGCGCGTGAAAAAGATAACTTCATCCGTATCGATATGGAGGACTCCACCGTCACCTCCGCCACACTGGATATTTATCGCAATCTCCGTGACGAATTCGACAACGTCGGCACGGTCATTCAGTCGTATTTGCGTCGCAGCGAAAAAGACATTGCGGAACTGCTGGATGCTGGCCGCACAAATATTCGCCTTTGCAAAGGCATATACGTCGAAGCGGAAGAAATCGCATTCACGAACCCGGACGAGATACGCCGCTCTTTTTGCGAACTACTCGAGCAGCTTTTTGCGGGCGGCGCGACCAAAGTCGGTATCGCGACGCATGATCCGAAACTGGTCGAGTTCGCTGAGCAGCTTATTAGGCGTCACAAGATAGATAAAGAAAGATATGAGTTTCAAATGCTGCTTGGCGTAGCAAAAACCATGCGCATTCAGTTAGTTGAGAATGGCCACCCATTGAGAGTTTATGTACCGTTCGGCGTACGCTGGTTTGATTATTCCATGCGCAGACTGCGCGAGAACCCGCAAATCGCGGGACACCTGGTGCGAAACCTCTTTAGTCGTGGCTGAAGCAAATCCTGGAGTAACGATTAAGCAATATTTATCTCAGTAAGCTTTCGGCCGCTTCCTACTGCGCCACGCACATAAGTATTAAATGAGATCGAAGTTCGTACTCTGTCCGACTCATTCTTAGCAACATCATGTTCCAGAAGAGAAGGAAACAGGATGAGCCCGCCCTGCACCGTTTCAAATGACCGGCAACCTGCATTGGACTCGTTCAGATTGTCGAATTCGAATTCCAGCGGAAACATCTCCAGCGTTCGGTGAAACCGGATCGGCGGCAGGCTTCCATCTTTATTTTCATCAAAGAACATCACTCCACTTATGACACTATTGGGGTGTTTGTGTTTTGGGTGAAATTCACCGGGTTTGGAACGATTCACCCAGGATTGAGTGATATAAATTTCGTTTGCGTCCTTTATTCCCAGAAGATTCTTTTTGAAGATAAGTATTTGCTCATCAATAAACAATTTGAGATCAGAAAGTTCTTTACTATCCAGAATTTTGTCATTTTTCGACATCAGGTTGCCGGTGTTGTTGGCCATCTCCAGTTCACAAATATAGTTTTTCTCCGCACTGGAGAACTCATAGTTTTTGGCGCAGACCATAACCGGGTAAGGAAACAGCAGGTAGATAGCGTTCTTCATTGTCGACCTTTACGAATCAGGAATTGATCATCAGCGCATTGCGCATTAACTCTCTGGTTTTGTTTGCCACAATACTTGCACGATCATCCATTTACCATCGTACCTGGCTAATGTCATGTAGTCGGACCCCCACCACGCGTACACCTTGGCGACTGCAGTCTGATCAAGAACATCCAGAATTTCGACCCGTTTAGGTGCATCCTTATCTGGATAATTCCCTTTTTCTTTGACATTTTCGGCGTATTCCAGCATTCCGTCAAATGACATGGGCACACGATTGTAGGCACCGTCCTTCATATAGAAACCAAACTTGTGTGCATCCGGATGAACGCTTTGACGAATTTTTTCGGTTGACCCCTCGTAGAAACCTTCCAGGTAATTGAGTGCGGCACGCTCGATGGCGGCGCGATCATCCGGCGTTTGCGCCAGAACGCTGGCAGACATAATGAGCACGCCCATTGAAATGGCGATCTTGTAAATTACAGCGATTTTCATAGCACAGCCTCCAAAAATACTGATCTAATTTGTCGGCACTCCCCGCGACAGTTCAAACATGAACTCTCGCTCATTCCCGCCAGACGCGGAAATCATGATTAGCAATGTCATCATAGAAAATGCAGCGCCCCACTACATGGTACCGTCTGGCACAACTACTGATCTGACGTATCGCCTGACTTGCCAAGTCTTCGGTAATAATCGGCGATAACCTCCCGATGCGCTTCCGGTATTTCTTCCGCTGTGTTTGTCCACACGCCTTCCCGGTCTTGCCGCACTGTCTCTGCAAGTGCCAGTTCGAGTTGCTCAACCAACGACAAAGCAAGCCGTGCTTCCCGTTCCAGCAGCTCCGGGTTGCCACTAAACTCAGTGGCGCGAATTTCAGCGGCCAGTTGCCGGAGTTCATCAATGTCCTCAGCAGAGGTGCCAGCGGTTCTGAGCCCGTTAAACAGGTCAGGAATGCGCTGCGAAAGATTATCGGCCTGACCTTCCACTTTGCGGCTGATATCGATATCAGTGACACGAATGCCGGTTGATTGCGGCCGATCATCGCGACCTGTCGAAGTTGGCGCACCGCTGCTTTGATTGCCTTGCGCCAGTCGCTGCAGGCTGCGCCGGAGCTGCTGTGTTTCCGCCCGGGCCTCTGCAACACCATTGGCTGGGGAGTCCTCTGCCGGGTTTCCGCCGCCCTTGCCAGCCGTTCGTTCAGCCCGTTCGATATCTTCACGCAACTGCCGCAGAGCATCTGTTACCAAGCTCTCACTGGCGGCAACATACACTGCTTCGCCCTGCTCGATATAGGCAGCGGCGACTGCAATGCGGGTTTCTATTTCCAGGTCGCGCAGTTTCTCCAGGCCCGCGCGCAATTGATTCGCGGCATCAGGTTGCTGATCGTCGATCTGCAGTGCGGTATTGCGTGCATCCTGTTGCAGCTGTTGAATCTGCGATTGCAAACGGCGCTTGGCTTCGGCCATCTCGTACTCTTCGTCAAACGTCATGCCACTATCGAGCCGGTTACACGCGTTCGTACCGCCCTGCACACCGCGACTGGCTTCCTGCAACTCACCATCCGGCGCAGATTGTGTTGCATATCGTTCGCCCGCACGTTCCGCAAGATCGCCAAGCGCTGCCTGCATGGCCTGCTCACGTTCCTCGATGGCGCGATCACGTGCACCTTCCAGCTGTCGCCTTGCTTCATCTGCAGCGCGGCGCAAATCCTCGGGGCTGCTGCCCTCGCGTGTCGCATCATT
>QNFK01000365.1 GCA_003645495.1 Gammaproteobacteria bacterium | reverse complement strand
CTTGCCGAGGCGTTATTGTCGGCGGTGCTTGGCGATCTTGAATACAAAGTGGTCCGCAATATTAAAGGTGCGGAACTCGTTGGCATGCGTTACGAGCGCCTGTTTGAATATATGCAGGTTGAGGGTGATGCGTTTCGTGTTGTGGCTGGCGATTTTGTCAGCACTGAAGCGGGTACCGGCATCGTGCATACCGCACCAGCTTACGGCGTCGACGATCTGGCGCTCGGTCAGGCCAACGGCCTGCCGGTCGTGCACGCGGTTGGCCAGGATGGCAATTTTCTGCCGGAGATAGAGCCTGTCGCCGGACTGTTTTTTAAAGATGCCGACAAGCCGCTGATCAGGATTCTTAAAGATCGTGGCCTGATGTTCAGGTCTGAGCGGATCAAGCACAGTTACCCGTTTGGCTGGCGCACCGGCGACCCAATTATCTATTACGCCAAGAATGCCTGGTACATTCGCACTTCGGATTTCAAAGAGCGGATGGTCGAGCTCAATCAAACCATTGGCTGGGTTCCCGAGAACATTCGCGACGGGCGTTTCGGCAAATGGCTGGAGAACAATGTCGACTGGGCGCTGTCGCGCGAGCGCTTCTGGGGTACGCCGTTACCGGTGTGGACCGATGGCGAGGGCGATTACATTTGCATCGGTTCCATCGCTGAGCTTGAGTCATTAACCGGGCAGCCGCAAAGCGATCTCGATCTGCACCGACCTGCCGTTGACAACGTAACTTTTGAAAAGGATGGCAAGACTTACACGCGTGTACCGGAAGTGATCGACTGCTGGTTCGATTCTGGCGCGATGTCGTATGCGCAATGGCACTATCCGTTCGAAAACAAGGACACATTTGCCAGCCATTTCCCGGCCGATTTTATTTGCGAAGCCATCGATCAGACGCGTGGCTGGTTTTATACTCTGCACGCTATCGCGACCCTGGTGTCTGACAGTGTTGCTTACAGGAACTGCATTTGTTTGAACCTGGTCGTCGATAAAGATGGCAAGAAGATGTCCAAGTCGGTTGGTAACACGGTCGATCCTTATGAAGTATTCGACACCGTCGGTGCTGATGCATTGCGCTGGTATTTTCTGGCGCGGCTTTCTCCGGAGGCGCTCAAGCGTGTCTCCGTTGATATCGTTCAGGATGTTGCCAGCTCGTTCATCAATACGTTCTGGAATACCTATGGCTTCTTTGTTTTGTATGCTCGTATCGACGATGTTGATCTGACCAGGGACATGCCGCTCGAAGATCGCCCGGAAATCGATCGTTGGGCGCTGGCGTTACTGAACCAGACGATTCGCACCTGCACCGAAGCAATGGACCGGTTTGATGCGAAGACTGCAGGCGAGGCGCTTGAGTCATTTGTCGATCAGCTCAGCAACTGGTATGTGCGGCGCAACCGGCGACGATTCTGGAAATCGACGGATCTGGAAGACAAGCGCTCGGCCTATCTCACGCTGTATGAATGCCTGCTCGTTGCACATAAACTCATGGCGCCGTTTTTGCCGTTCCTGGCCGAAAATATCTATCAGAACCTGGTGCGGAGCAATGATAAGGATGCACCGGTCAGCGTACACATGAGCACCTGGCCGGAGGCCGATCCCGCACGCGACGACGAGCAGTTGCTGCACGACATCGGCGTGGTCCAGAAGGTCGTTGGTCTGGCGCGCGGTGCAAGAAGCCAATCGGGCGTCAGGACACGCCAGCCGCTGTCACGGCTCCTGGTACGTGCACCGGACGATGCGGCAGCAAAAGCGCTGGAAGATCACAAGGACCAGGTGCTCGAGGAGCTCAACGTCAAGTCGATAGAGTTCATTGCGCGTGATGCCGGCCTGGTCAGTTACCGGATCAAACCCAACCTGCCGCGAATTGGCAAGCAATACGGCAAGCTCGTGCCGCAGGTGAAAAAGGCGCTGGAGAGCGCTGATGGTGCCGCCATTGCCGGCGCAGTGGCAAGGGGCGACAAGTTTGAAATCGAAGTTGACGGAGCGCAGATTTCGCTGGGCGCTGAGGATGTCCTGATCGAAACCAGCTCCGCCGAAGGCTACGCCTGTGGTGAGGATGGTGGCTATCTGACGGCCCTCGATACGACGCTGACCGAGGATCTGATTCGCGAGGGCGTCGCCCGCGAGCTGATTCGCACCGTGCAGGAGGCGCGCAAGCAGGCCGGTCTGGAGGTGTCTGACCGGATCATCCTGGGTGTTTC
Source organism: Gammaproteobacteria bacterium (assembly GCA_003645495.1). Classification (GTDB taxonomy): domain Bacteria; phylum Pseudomonadota; class Gammaproteobacteria; order Steroidobacterales; family Woeseiaceae; genus SZUA-117. Next base: position 949 of record QNFK01000365.1, on the reverse strand, counting down.
CGGCACCGCCGCTGTTGCGGAGTCGCTCGAGCAATATCGCGATTACCTGATGGCAGAAACACTGGCGACAGGCTGGTCCGTCGGTCAGGAAAAGCCACTTTATCGGGAATCCCGCACGCTGGATGATGAGGAATGGAGCATCGAAATCAGCCTGGCGTGATTTTGTGGGAGGGATTAAGTTGCGCGCGGTTCCGAAAATCTGATATAAGAATGTTACGCAGGTAGTTGATACCAAACGAGTAGAAAGGATTTCAAGCGGCACTGCCCGCAGGCTACAGGAGGTGGCTGACTCAAAAAGCGTACGAAGCCGCTGAGAGGGAAAAAAAGCGGCAATACTAATAAGAATAACCTGGAGTGGAAATGTCCAACCACGTCAAACGGTTATACGCCGCCGTATCGGTGCTCACCGGCCATGGTGATATAAAACAACGACTTATAAAGGCGTATGAAGAGAATCTGGCAGTCATCGACGATGACGATCTGCCGATTGCCCTGAAACAGGCATTTGCAGATTGCCGTCACAAGATGAGCCAGGTCGACCCACTGAACGGCGAAGGCCGGATTCGTGCCTCGGTTCGCAAGATGTCGATTGCGGAAGCTGACGCCTGTGCCCACAAATTGCTCGATCTTTATAGTGACATAATCCGTTATGAGGACAGTGCGCAGGAATCATTGCCGCTGAGTATTGCGGAGCAGGTCGCGGTACCGCCGTTTCTCATAAAGTCGACATCGCACTAGCAATTCGCCCGTCAGGACGGGCTCCTACAATTCTAATTAATATTGTAGGAGCCCGTACGGAAATGGATATCAATCCTGAAGCTGAGTGAGTGCTTCTATCGGGGCGGCGGGCGATATGCGCCATACCCTGATTCTGTGACCTGGCTCGAATAATTCACGACCTAGTCCTGCGACCGAATCGGATAATACACATACGTCAAAAGCCGGTCCT
>QNFK01000364.1 GCA_003645495.1 Gammaproteobacteria bacterium | reverse complement strand
TGAACTGAGGCGAGTTGTCTGCTAATATGCTGCCTCGGCCAAAACCACGAGTGCCGGGAGGACGCGCCGGGTTGCGCCAAACCGAACCTAATCCTTGCACCCTTCCATTTGTTACCCTATTTCCTCATTTTCGTCGGAATTTCTACGCCGTGATGAATAGCGATTTCATGACCGTCAAAGTGATTGCGCAGCTGGAAGATGGAGATTTCGGCCTGCCGCTGCAATTCACCAATTTCCGCGATTGATTAGTCATTAGAAAAGAGAGCTGCATGAGAAGCGGAGAAATCAACTTCCCAGACAAAGACATTCCGTTACGCGAGGATGTCAGTTTACTCGGTACGCTGGTTGGGCAAATGTTGTCTGAACAGGGTGGCGGGGCGCTTTTCAGCAAGGTAGAAAAAGTTCGCCGCACGGCGATCGCGCGGCGCGAGGGTACGCCGGTTACCGACGATTTGGCAGCGCTGGTCCGCGGTCTGGAGGTGCCCGAGGCAATGAGTCTGGTGCGCGCCTTTTCGGCTTATTTCCAAGTCGTGAATCTGGCCGAGCTGGTGCACCGGATACGCCGCCGGCGCGATTATCTGCGCGATAACGACACGCCACAGCCGCGTGGCATTCACGACACGATTGCCCGTTTGGCTGCAGCCGGGCTCAGGCTGGATGATGTGCAGGATTACCTGGGCGGCATTCTATACGAACCGGTTTTTACCGCACACCCCACCGAAGCCACCCGCCGAACACTGCTCGAGAAACAGCAAATCATTGCCAGGCGTCTGGTCGACCGGCTCGATCCGTCACGCACACCGCAGGAAGAGCAGGCACTGCTGTCACATATCCGCTCCGCAATCACGAGTGCGTGGCAAACGGTGGAACATCCCAGTGAACGGATGACCGTGCGCGATGAGCGCGAGAACGTGCTGTTTTTTCTGACCGATGTGATTTACCGAATCATTCCAGTGTTCTACGAGGACGTGGAAGACGCGCTGGTTAAAACTTATGGCGAGCAGGCGAATGCAATTCGCGTACCGTTGATGATTCGTTTTGCCAGTTGGGTCGGTGGCGACATGGACGGTAACCCGAATGTCGGCGCCACAACGATACGCGATTCACTGGCCGATCAACGGCAGCTGATTATCGGTCAGTATCGCGCCGACATAGTCACGCTTTCGCGCCGACTCAGCCAATCGGTCGAAAGTGTCGGCATCAACAGAGAAGTTATCGACCGCACGGAACAATACGCCGAAATGTTCCCCACCGTTGCTGCAGCGACACATCGCCGGCAGGGCGATATGTACTATCGGCGTTTGTTGCGGCTGATTTCCGCGCGTCTGGAGGCCACGCAGACCGAAGACCAGCAGGGCTATCACAGCGCCGATGAATTTTTCGAAGATCTGCGCATGATTGCCCGCAGCCTGCGCGATCATCAGGGGAAACACGCCGGTTTATTCGCGATGCGCCGTCTGTTGCGCCGGGTGGAAGCGTTCGGGTTTCATCTGGCGACTCTCGACGTTCGTCAGGACGCACTGGTGCACCGGCGGGTGGTCGGCCACGCGCTCGGCGAACCGGATTGGCTGGAAATGAGTGCGAAACAGCGCACCAAGCGGTTAGTGCGCGCCCTGCAGGAACCAAAGCCGGATTTCGACGCAGACGACGAATCGCGTGAGACGCTGGCAGTGTTTCGGGCGATCAGTGACAGCCAGACTTTATACGGACCAAATGCCATTGGCCCGTTCATAGTCAGCATGACCCAGGGTGCCGACGATGTGTTGTCGGTGCTGGTCTTGGCACACTGGGCCGGTCTGGCTGACGGCAGTCACGGGATCTCCCTGGATGTCGCGCCGTTGCTGGAAACCGTAGATGACCTGAAGAACGGTCCGGCAATCATGGAAAGTTTGCTTTCCGACAGTACTTACCGCAATCACCTGCAACAACGGGGTTTACGTCAGATCATCATGATCGGCTATTCCGACAGCAACAAGGACGGTGGTCTGGCGGCGTCACGCTGGGCACTGCGTAACGGTGAGAAAGCGCTGGTCCAGGTAATGCGCGCCGCTGATGTGAGCCTGACTCTTTTTCATGGACGCGGCGGCACTATCAGCCGCGGTGGCGGCAAGGTGCATCGCGCAGTGCTGGCCGCGCCCAAGGAATCGGTCAACGGCCGTCTGCGGGTTACCGAACAAGGCGAGATTATCAATGCAAAATTCGGCGTACGTGGCATTGCATTGCGGATATTGGAACAGGCGGCGGGCGCCACGGCGCTCGCAACTTATATCGAACCAAGACAGCTACCAAAGTCGCTGCAATCACATGACGTGATGGAGCAACTGGCCGATGTGGCGCGCAGTTGTTACCGGGCACTGGTTTATGACACGCCTGAACTGGTCGACTACTTTCGTCAGACTACACCCATCGATGTCATCGAGAGAATGCAGATCGGATCGCGGCCGGCCTCACGCCGTTCCGGAAAAGGCATTGAGAACCTGCGCGCCATTCCGTGGGTTTTTGCCTGGACACAGAGCCGGCTCGTGCTGCCGGGTTGGTACGGTGTCGGGCAGGGTCTGGAGGCTGTCGAAGAACAATTTGGCCTGGACCATTTGCGCAGTCTGCAACAGGAATGGCCATTTTTTGCCAACCTGATCGATGATGTCGAGATGGTTATGGCCAAGGCCGACATGAATATTGCCGCGCGTTATGCTGATCTGGCGGATGACTCGATACGACCATTATTCGACGATATCAGCGCGGCATTCGAACGCACGGTCGATATCGTTTTGAGTATCAAAAGTTCCGAGAACCTGCTGGATGATGACCCGGCACTGCAGCGGTCGATACGGTTGCGTAACCCGTATACCGACCCGATCAGTTTGCTGCAGGTCGATCTGTTGCAGCGCTGGCGTGAAACCGACCGCACCGATAATCATCTGCTCGAAGCGTTGTTCGCCAGCGTCAGAGGCATCGCGCAGGCTCTGCAAAACACCGGGTAGCAGCCTGCAGCGACACCGATGCTCTCAGGAAGATCGTCCAGCCACTGACATGGAATCGAACCCACGTCATCAGTTTGGGAAGTTGAGGTTCTACCTATCCGCTCAAAAGCAGACATATAGGATTGAAGGTCTAATGACCGCAGCCGAAAGCGGACGTTCATGGCCTGGTTTTCGTAGT
>QNFK01000363.1 GCA_003645495.1 Gammaproteobacteria bacterium | reverse complement strand
CGATGAATCATTCGTCGCCTTTTCCAGCGGCTCCCGAACACCAGGAAGCACTCGGTTTTCCCGGGGAACTGGTTGATGACTGGCAAACAAAGGCTATCGACAAGCTCGGCGAACTACTCGGTAAGTCCAGGGCCTTGCAGGTCTACATGGACGGCTGCGTGAAGTGCGGCGCATGTACTGACAAGTGTCACTATTTTCTCGGCACCAGTGATCCAAAGAATATGCCGGTCGCACGTCAGGACCTGTTGCGTAAAGTCTATCGCCGATACTTCACCTTTGCCGGCAAGTACTTCCCGTGGCTGGTAGGCGCGGAAGACTTAACCAAGGAAGTACTGGACGACTGGTACACCTATTTCCACCAGTGCTCGCAGTGCCGCCGATGCTCAGTTTATTGCCCCTACGGGATCGATACCGCGGAAGTATCCATGGCAGCACGCGAAATCATGGACCACATCGGCAAGGGACAGAAATACTGCAACGAAATTATCGGCAAGGTTCACAAGATCGGCAACAATCTTGGGCTGCCAGAGCCCGCGTTAATCGATACGCTTGAAGGCCTGGAAGAAGATATTGAAGAAGAAACAGGCGTCGTAGTGCGACTGCCTGTCAATCAAAAAGGTGCGGACATTCTGTTGGTCACACCCAGCGCCGATTTCTTTGCCGAACCGCACGTAGATGGCCTGATCGGCTACGCTAAAGTGTTTCATCAGGCCGGTGTTAGCTGGACGGTAAGCTCCTATGCCTCGGAAGCAGCAAACTTCGCGATGTTCATCGGCTCTTATGAGCAAATGCAAAAAATTGCTGAACGAATCCGTAAGGCAGCCGAAGACCTTGGCGTAAAGCGCATTATTTTCGGCGAGTGCGGGCACGCCTGGCGAGTCGCTTACAACTTCATGAACACATTGGCCGGTCCGTTTGATTTTCTGGACCCCAACTACCCTATTCCGCAGCATATTTGCGAATTTACCAACGACCTGATCGAAAAAGGCGAGTTGAACCTAGACAAGTCCAGAAACGATCACATGACGCTGACGTTCCACGACTCCTGCAATGTTGCACGCGGCTCGCGAATGGGCGACAGCCCCGGTGGCCAGTTCACTATTCCTCGGGCGATCATCAAAGCCTGCTGTAATAATTTCTACGATATGGCTGCCGACACCATTAACGAAAATACGTTTTGTTGTGGCGGTGGTGGCGGCCTGTTGACCGATGATCTGCTGGAAATTCGCACCAAAGGTGCCGCGCCGCGAATGCAGGCACTTAAGGAAGTCGTGGACAATCACGGCGTCACCCACATGGCAGCGATCTGCGCAATCTGCAAGTCGCAATTCTCCAAGGTCATGCCGAAGTACGGTTTCGAAATGGACAACATCGTCAGCGTTCACCAGCTGGTTTCAAACGCCATCATTCTGGATGGCCAAACGACAGGCGATAACGCTGAAGTCGAATAACGAGTGAAAATATGACCGACAAACTGCTTACCAAACGCCGCTTCAAAGACGGCGACCATGCACACCGGCCCTGGCAGGAAGAGATATTCACGGCCGACGCATCGCACAAATGTCCGACCTATGTTCACCGCACGCCTCCGTGTCAGGGAAGCTGTCCTTCGGGAGAAGATATACGCGGTTGGCTGAATATTGCACGCGGTATCGAGAAAGCTCCGGGCGACATGCCGTGGCAGGAATACGCATTTAGCCGTGTGACCGATGCCAATCCCTTCCCCGCAATCATGGGTCGCGTCTGTCCGGCGCCCTGCGAGGACGGTTGTAACCGCAATGAAGTTGAAGATCATGTCGGTATCAATGCTGTTGAGCAGTTTATCGGCGACTACGCTCTGGAACATAAACTCGGGCTGCCGGCCGCAGCAGCCGAGTCTGGCAAAAAGGTTGCTATTGTTGGCAGTGGCGTCGCCGGACTGGCCTGCGCCTACCATCTGCGCCGCAAGGGCCACGCCTGCACGATCATCGAAGCACACGAGGAACTCGGCGGAATGATGCGCTATGGCATTCCCGGTTACCGCGTGCCACGTGAAGTCCTGGACGGTGAAATACAACGCATCCTGGACCTTGGCGTCGAAGTACGAACCAATACCAAAGTCGGTGCCGACGTAACGCTCGAAGAACTGCAAAAAGAATTTGATGCGGTATTCATCGGCCTTGGCGCTCAGTCGGGTTCAGCGCTACCAGTGCCGGGTGGTGATGCCCCAAACTGCATCACGGGTGTTAGCTTTCTGCAAGCATTTAACGACGGACGGCTGAAACATACATCGGAGCGCGTCCTGGTTATCGGTGGTGGTGACACGTCAATGGACGTCGCTGCTGTAGCGAGGCGACTCGGCCATATCAAGCACAAACGTGAGCATGACAGACCGGAAAACATCATCCTGGGCCACGCCGCCCATGATGCAGCAACTGTTGCTCATCGCCAAGGTGCCGACGTAACGTTGATTTCCTGGGAATCTCTGGAGAACATGCCGGCTACAAAGACAGAAGTCGAGCACACAAGCGGTGAAGGCGTAAAGATCACGGGCTCGCTACTCCCTGTCAACGTCATTCTGGATGATGAAGGCCGTGCTACCGGACTGCGTGTAATAGAAGTTGACTGGAGTTCGGGCAAGTCTGAAAAAATCGAAGGTACGGAAAGAGACATCGAGTGCGACCTGATCGTTGCAGCAATTGGCCAGACCGGTGACCTTTCCGGCTTCGAAGGCCTCGACAATGGTCGTGGGCTAATCGACGCTGACGGTTTTTACCGCGTCAAAGAACATCCTGACCTTTTTGTCGGTGGTGACATCACGAAACCGCACCTGTTGACGACCGCGATCGGTCAAGCCTCAATCGCTGCTGCCGGTATCGATCTGTTCCTGTCGGGTGCCGACATGAAGAAACGACCCAAGGTCGATGTGCATCACTTTAGCCTGCTGCACAAACTGCGGGAAACGGAACATGCGCCTGGCGCCTATGATCACGTTCAGACCCGCGGAACTGATCACGCTGATTTCGCGATCCACAACTATGAAGACCGGTCAGGCGTCGAAATAGTGCCGTCGGACGAATTGTTTCTTGCTCATTTCAAATACGAAGACCGGCACATTCGTAAAGAGCACGACATCACACCGGACTCGGTGCTGGGCTCCTTTGGTGAACGAATTCAGGGT
>QNFK01000362.1 GCA_003645495.1 Gammaproteobacteria bacterium | reverse complement strand
TCCAGACCGGTGAATAACTATGGTTCTGGAAAAATATGTCAGCGGAGAGAATTCAACTGTGACGCGAATCTCACCAGTATTTGTTTGGCAAAGATTTTTGTGTGAATTGAGAACTGCGTCGGCAAATATGCAGCATAAAAAGTGATGACAAATTGCCGAATCTGCGTTATCTTCCCCACACGTCGCCACCAGGAGATTTCTCATGACCATAACAAGTAAGATTTTGTTAGCTGTCTTCGTACTCGCCGGTTCAGCGACCGCGCAGGAAAGCGAGATTTCGTTCAAATCGACAGAACTGGCACCTGGACTTTACATGCTGGAGGGCCAGGGTGGCTTTGCCGGTGGCAATATCGGGCTGGTTACAGGCGACGATGGCGTGGTGGTGATCGATGCCGGTCTGGAGCCGCTCACTGCAGTGACCATCACGGCAATCGAGGCGATAACTGGTGAGCCGCTCGATTTCCTGATCAATACACATGCGCATGGCGATCATGTTGGCGGCAACGCCGCGCTGCACAAGAAGGGTGCATCAATTGTTGCCCATGAAAAACTGCGCAGCAGAATGGTTGCGGATAACGCGGCGCGGGACGCGCTTCCCGAGCTTACCTATACAGGTGAGGTGACTTTTCATCTCAACGGCCATACCGCCAGGGTATTTCACGTGGCCAACGCACACACTGATGGCGATTCAGCCATCCACTTTCCCGAGGTCAACGTGATTCACGCCGGCGACGCCATGTTCAACAAGCTGTTTCCGTTTATCGACCTGGATAGCGGCGGCAGTGTGAACGGTTTTATTGCTGCACAGAGAAAGATTCTGTCTATGGCTGATGATCAGACGAAAATTATCCCGGGCCATGGTGTACTTGCAAACAAAGCGGATTTGCAAGCTGCCCTTGATATGCTGATTGACTCGCAGGCGCGGGTTAAGGCGCTGGTCGATGCTGGCAAGTCGAAGGAAGAAATACTTGTCGCGAATCCACTGGCCGACTATCACGATGTCTGGAACTGGGGTTTCATTACTACAGAGCGAATGACAGAAATGCTCTATCGTTCACTGACGTCCGAGTAGAACTCGCCGTCCTGAAATATTGTGCGCCCGAGTAATGGGTGGTCGACCGCCAGACTGAATCGAAAACGATCACGCTCAATTTGCTCGTGAGTTACTGTCGTTACGCCTGGCGTCAGCAACGCCGGAATGCGCATAGTTCGACCAGCAATTGAGAGCAGGTACGCGGTACTTGTAAACACAAGATTTCCGTGGTTTTCAGACAATTTCAGTCGCATCGAAAAGCCACAGCCGATGTGCTCGATAAGCTCGCCACACCCGCCCCGACTCTTGGTCGAACGAACCGTGAAGGCGCGGCCGGCCCGGAAATGGTAGATACGATTCCATGCGACGCCATTCAATTTCTGGTCCCAAATCAGCTCGATCTGCATGTGCACGTTCTTGCCGCGGTACGGAGCAAGTGGCGTACCGATCAGCCGACAGGCCTGGGCGAAAAACCAACCCATCCACGAGAGTTCGACACGGTCCATTACGCCGGCGTAGCGAACACACTGCCCGGCGGCAGGTCGTATAGAGAATCGTGGGCGAATTTCCGGATTTAGCCTGGCCCAGGCAGCTTCACCGAGAATATCCCGATAACCCGTATCGCTTACGCCAAATGGGGAAATTGGCAACTTTTTACAGGGATTGCGAATGTCAGATTGTGGTGGAAATCTTCGAACGCGTTGCGCTTTCATGATCAAAATCTCCTTGTGCCTGGACCCGAGAGATCGATTTCTGTTATTTCTGTCCTTACAGAAATATATGATAAAATCGAACATCTGGCAAGGAAATAGCCGATGAAATTCGCACGACTTAAGCTGTTGATTATTGGAGGTTATGGCACGTTTGGTGGTCGCCTTGCGCGCCTGCTTCACGACGAACCCGAACTAACAGTCCTGATCGCTGGCAGGACTTTACATAAAGCAACAGCTTTCGTCGCCACGCATGTGGGTCAGGCAAAGTTGATTCCACTCGAATTTGATCGCGATGGCGATGTACAGCAGCAGCTCATGGCGCTAATGCCTGACATCGTCGTCGATGCATCCGGACCATTTCAGTCTTATGGAGCCAAACCGTATCGGGTCGTCGAAGCATCTATCGCCTGTGGTGCTCATTACATCGATCTTGCCGACGGTTCCTCTTTTGTGCAGAACATCTCCAGGTTTGATTCCACAGCAAAACAAAAAGACGTTTTTGTTCTGGCCGGCGCCAGTACCTGCCCGGTTTTGACAGCGGCCGTTACTAAACACCTGAGCCACGACCTCACCAGCGTCGACTCAATTACCGGCGGTATTGCGCCCTCTCCGTTTGCCGGGCTTGGCCTGAGTGTAGTCGAAGCCATCGCCACCTATGCAGGAAAGCCGCTGGTCGTGCAGCGCAACAACCAACCAGGGAAAGCGTATGCACTAACAGAAACCCGGCATTACACCATTGCGCCGCCGGGTCACCTGCCGTTACGGCCTGTGACATTTTCATTGCTCGATGTGCCCGACTTGCAACTGCTGGCTACCCTTGATCCGCCGGCACGTAATGTCTGGTTTGGCGTAGCGACAGTACCGGTGATCTACCAGGCACTGCTTCGTGTGCTGGCGCGATGTGTCAAATTCGGCATTTTTCGCTCCATCAGACCATTGGCCAAAACCATGCATTATTTTATGAGTCACCTGAGTTGGGGTGAACATCGTGGTGGCATGTATATTGAAATTCGCGGTACGAACAGAGAACAACGGGAAATAGTACGTTCTTGGCATCTGATCGCAGAAGGTGATGACGGACCAATGATTCCGGTATTGGCAGCTGTTGCAATCATCCGCAAGTGCCTGAAGAACGAGAGACCTGTGGCCGGTGCGCGGTCGGCAATGGGCATGCTGGAATTAGACGACTACCAGTCCATGTTCCGCCAATTCAAGATTAGCACCGGAATTCGCGAGTACCCCCTTCCTGGCAATTGGCCATTATTTCGTCAGGTACTGGGAGATGCCTGGGCAGAATTGCCAACTGAGATAAGAGAGTTGCACCGCGCTGAAAACCACAAATGCTTCAGGGGTCAGGCGACTGTCACCAGGGGTCGCTCGTTACTCGCCGGTGTCGTAGCGTGGTTCGTCGGCTTTCCATCCGCAAGTGACAAAG
>QNFK01000361.1 GCA_003645495.1 Gammaproteobacteria bacterium | reverse complement strand
TCTTAAACGCCCAGGCGATCGGGTCGGCAATCTGCAGGTCGAGTGCGACGCGCAGGTCTGGATAGAAATGTCGTTGAATATTGAATTCGGTGCTGTCGGCAATCGTGAAATCCAGCTCGCCGACAGCCACTTTTTCCAACAGTTCGAGCACCTCTACATCCGCATTCTCCGACCACTCAAGCTGCGGGTAGAGCTCACCAAGTGATGCCATCATGTCAGAGTGGCTGCTACCTGCAACCACCTCGATCGGTCGGCCAATTATTTCTTCGATGGAGTTCGGTTTGCCAGTGCCCAGCCTGTAGATCAGGTGCATGTCCACTGAGTTATACGGGTGACCAAAACTAAGGAATTCGCGGCGTGATTCTGTTGCCGACAATCCCGCTGCCGCCATGTGGGCATTGTTTTGTGATACTTGTGGCAGAATTTCCGAGACGCTGTCGACAGTCGTTATCACCAGTGCGACGCCCAGATCTTCGGCGAAGCCGCGTACCAGGTCGTACTCGGGACCGGCGGGACCATCGGGACCGATAAAATACGAGGTCGGAGTATTACGTGTAACGACACGCAGTTGGCCAAGCTCCAGCACCTGATCCAGCATCGACGGTGGTGCCGAGCATGTCCCGATTAATGCCGCAAGAACTGTGATGAACAACAAGCGCAAATCAAGTCTCCGTTAAGCGCATCAATGCTTCCTGCAATGAAACAGCTCTATTCGTTTTGACTGTGAACCGCCTTATTAATTCGAAGTTTTAGCAGCGGTCCAATCGCTTACACAGCACGGGTTGTGCACTTGACAATATCCTGAAGTGCCACCAGAATCGCGACCCGTGGTGAAACAAGGCTACATCAGTTTTGCCCTGAATTCAGTGACAAATTGTTACGGAATGAGTGCCGATCGGAGTTACTTGTTCGAGAACAGTAACTAAGCGTAAATAGTTCAGGCGGCAAATAATTAGAGAGTGTGGCAGAGTTAGCTGCGTTCGCGCTATCTGGAGTGAAAACCAGAATACGAAATCTGTATCAATGAAAATGTGGAGAGGTGTCTGAGTGGTCGAAAGAGCTTGATTCGACAAATCGGCAGGACAGCCGATTTGCACGCCACGCAGTGGCGCCCGCAGGGCGAGGGTACTTCGTTAGTCAGGTAAGCGTAAAATTGTGAATGTGGCTAAATATGCTCGGATGGCCCGAGTGAAATCAAGTGTACTAACTTTGTAACAAGAAAATGTGGAGAGGTGTCTGAGTGGTCGAAAGAGCTTGATTCGAAATCAAGTGTACGGTTCTCCCGTACCGTGGGTTCGAATCCCACCCTCTCCGCCATTAATTTATATATGGACGAGAATTTCTCAAAATGGATATCAAAACATTCGCAATCGTCTTTGGCACAGTATTCCTTGCTGAACTTGGCGACAAAACGCAATTGGCAACCCTGCTGTTTTCAACCAAAGAATCAGTCAGTCCGATCACGGTCTTTATTGGCGCGTCGCTGGCATTGATGTTGGCGACCGGCATGGCTGTTGTCGGAGGGTCGCTAATAATGCAATACATCAATCCCAGGTATCTGTCTTACGCGGCTGGTCTTGGTTTTGTGCTGATAGGATTTTGGACCCTATGGCAGGCGTTTTCTCAAGCCTGATTCCGAAAATGAAGTTTAGGGTGAAGTTTAGGGTCAGAGTAAAAAGTGGCGAGTTTTTGGTCTGACCCTAGAGATTGGGACCGTAAACATTTGTTTTTGCTCTGACCCTAAACATTGCGTGTCGTTGAACGTTAAGAGTCATTTCAAGAATGACTCAGTGTGGGTCGATACCTATATTGGTAGGTCTAACTACGTTAGCGAGAGATGATCGCAATCGCTAGAATGTAAAATAGATTCTTCTTGCTCGAATAGCTATTTTGGATAACATCGTGAATAAAATTGTAATTCTCGCCGTTGGGTGCTTTCTTTTGGTGTCGTGCTCTGGCGACGATACCGTTACTAATGATGAAACAGTTGTTGCGGACGCCGATTTGACGGGGAACCGGGGCCAAGTCCTGTCTGTCATCCAAGTGCAAGGCTACACGTACATTGAAGTGCGGAATTCCGGGCGTAGCATATGGCTGGCCAGCAATCCGGTAGAGGTGAGCGAGGGTGACGTCATTGGTTGGGGCCAGTCGGCCGTAATGCGTAATTTCAAAAGCCAGGCCCTGGATCGTACATTCGACGAAGTCGTTTTTGTGTCTGCGATTTACGCGGGTACAGATGGCGCGCCACCACCACCATCACCACAAGTCGCAGTGAACCGGAACGCCGGTACTGTTCTATCAGCTGAGAATGCCGCGGGCTATACCTACGTAGAAGTACAAACTGACGCGGGCGATTCAGTCTGGCTCGCGGCGCCACTTACGTCGTTAGTGCAGGGCGATCAGATCGTATGGCAGGGTGCGTCGCTGATGCGCGGATTTACCAGCAAGACCCTTGCCAGGACGTTTCCTGAAATTCTTTTTGTCAGTGCCGTGCATGTCAAGAAGTAGCGAAAATGACGCAAGAGATCTGCAGGTTCTCGGAAGTTTAGGGTCAGAAGTTTAGGGTCAGAGTAAAAACTAGTTCTTACTCTGACCCTAAACATTTCAACGCAATTCCTTCGTTTGAAACCGGTCCATGAGCGGTGATCGTGGGCTGAAAATATTAATTGGCGGCGAATGCCGCTTGCATGTACAGAATGATATCGTCGATCTCGGCGTCGGTCAGTACCGATCTCCAGGCAGGCATCGAACTATTTTCGATGCCGCCTTTGATCAGTTCGCGCAGCGGACCGGGCGTATTAAAGAGATTGAAGTCGGGCGATGTTAAGTCGCGTGGACTTGGCTCGAGAAAGCTACCGATCCAGTTCGCACCTGTGCCATCAGCGGCATGACAGAACTCGCAGTTATCCAGGTAAAGCTGCATTCCCCGGATTTGGCTATCGGTCATGTTATCGGGTATCACAGCGATGTCGTGACGGGCATACGGTGACGCAGCGGAGACAAAGTCCGCAGGGTCGAGGCGGTGAGAAAAATGCTCCCGTGGGTAAGAGACCGCGCGTAGCTCCCAAACAGCCTCATCACTGCTGGAATTTGCCCGATCATGGCAACTTACGCAGGAAGACTCATAAAGTTTCCTGCCACGCTTCTGGTCAGCGTCGAGTTTTTCCCATGCAGTGTCAATCGAAATAGTGCC
>QNFK01000360.1 GCA_003645495.1 Gammaproteobacteria bacterium | reverse complement strand
CGAGAATGTAGGCAATGGCACTGACCTGCCATTGACGGATGCGCAGCTGGCATCGAATGTTGCAATCGTTCGCTATCTCTCCGGCAAGTATGACCTCGAGTACCTGATCGGGCACTACGAATACACTCTGTTTGAGGGACACGATCTGTGGAAAGAGCGCAATAAAGCCTACCGCACTGAAAAGACAGATCCGGGCGAAGACTTTATGCAACGTTTACGCACAGTTGTTGCTGACCTCAAGCTGCAGGGTCCACCTTCTCCTGATTGAAGTGCTCTGATTTTCGAATCAGTGTTAAGAAACACACGGTAGAAAGTCCTGCTGCACCAAAGATCATGCACATCACCATGATCTGGTACCGGACCGCGACCAGCGGCGATACACCGGAGAGGATTTGTCCGGTCATCATGCCCGGCAGAGATATCAGGCCCACGGCAAAAAATGAATTGATAACCGGGATCATCGAAGCTCGAAAAGCAATATCTCTCGCGCGTTGAAATGTGCGCCCGTTTTCAAGTTCGGCGTGCAGGCGCTCCAGCGCCAGGCTGATGTTGGTCATGCTCGCAGCGAAAATCATTCCAGCCAACGGGATCATGTAACTGGGTTGATACCAGGGATCCAGTTGCAGCACGCCCTGTGTGATGAGTAGCAATGTTGTGCCGCCGCCGAGCAGGACGGAGGCCAGTGAAGCCGGAAATAGTGTTGTTTTTCGAAGATCCACAGTGTTGAGTGCCACCCAGCTTGCCGCGACCAGCATGACAGTAAGGACGCCGCAGATGATGAGCCCCGATTCCGCCTGGAAGATATAAATCAGCACGTAACCGATCAGCGTTAGCTGCAACAACATACGTGCAATCGCGTGGAATGAACGGCCGAGGCCAAGGTGCCAGCGCCACATCAGGACCACAACGATAGCTACTGGAATAAAAGACAGCGCCAGGCGCGGTACGGAAATTGTTGCAACATCCACTTTGAGTCACCTTTTGTCGTGGAAAGTCATTACCTCATGCTGAAAAGACGATCGGCTTAATCTCTGCAGCTCTTTTTTCATCAGCAAGCGGAATCTTGCTCATCGCCAGTTCCGTCATTGCCGTAATGGTCAGGGAGGGGTTAACGCCCGGGTTTGCCGGTACGGTGGAACCGTCACAGATAAGCATGTTCTGGTAACCGAACATACGGCTATTACTATCTACCACACCTTGAGTAGAGTCTGCTCCGATGACCGCCCCACCCAGGATATGAGCGGTGGTTGGAATGTTAGCCACAGCCTCCAGGAGAGAGCTCTGGGCTATACCACCGTGTTTGTCGGCCAGAAAATTCGCTGCGTCGTTGGCGATTCTTATGAACGTCGGATTGGGCTTTTCAGGATCTTGTTCGGTTGACAGCTTGACGCCGCCAAACAGGCCGCGTTTGCTCCGGAACGCGATCGCGTTATCCAGCGTTTGCATCACCAGCCAGATGACTGTGCGTTCCGACCAGCCAAACGGCCACATCGTTTTCAGAAATTTGATGGGGTGCCTGATGATATTGCCCAGCCACTTTAATGGCCGGGTCAGTCGATTGCCTTCGCCCGTAATGATGGTATTGAGCAGAGACATCGAGTCAGCATTGCGACCAAAAATCGTGTTCTCGATGTGCGTATCCGAATCCGGGTGAATGCTGGCACTGATCATGACGTCATTCCAGATATTCTCGGTACCGCTTGGCATGGTGACCGCCAGGATTGATTCACTGTTGGTGCGCACGAGCTCGCCGAGCCGGTCACTTATATGCGGCAGCGAACCATTCAACTTACACGCTGCCAGAAGCCGATTCGAGCCAAGCGCCCCTGCTGAGAAAACGACACCTTGCGCACGGAATTCCCGAGCGTCCTTTTTAAACCATGCCCCAGGCCGCTCAGTCTTGATCAGATAACCGTCACTGCCATCATCCGCGCCCAGCGGTTGAACATCGACGACTTCGCGTTCGGGGAGAATCTGCACGCCACGCTTCTCAGCGAACCACAGGTAATTTTTCATCAGCGTATTCTTGGCGCCGGTGCGGCAACCGAGCATGCACTCGCCGCAATAGATGCAGCCTGTTCGGTCAGGCCCTTCGCCATTAAAATACGGGTCGGCAACTGTCTCGCCCTCGGCGCCAAAAAATACAGCGCAGGGCGTGCGCGTGAATGTGTCCTCGACACCGAAATGCTGGCCGATCTCTTTCAGCAAGTCCTGACCAACACTACCGCGTGGCACCATCTGTACACCGAGCATTTTTTCTGCCGTTTCGTAATGAGGCTTAAGTGCTGCGGCCCAGTCATCCAGTTCCGCCCACTGTGGATTCTGGTAAAATTTCGGCGCTGCCCGATATAGCGTGTTGGCGTAAACCAGGCTACCTCCACCGACCCCCGCACCGCTCGAAATGAAGATATCCTTGAAAGGTGTTAGCCGTAATATTCCATGTTGGCCGAGGCCAGGGATCCAGTTGAATTTGCCCATGTCCCAGGTCGATTCGGCAAAGTCGTCATCGGCATAGCGTCGGCCGGCTTCAAGCACAGCAACGCTGTAACCCTTTTCCGCGAGGCGTAAAGCAGAGACGCTGCCACCAAATCCGGAACCGATAATTAGCCAGTCATAGTCCATCACTTACTCTTGTTTTTGAGTTGTTGCTGAGCTTGCTCCAGTTTGATCCGGCATTCTTCGAAATCGGGCTTGAGCTGCAAACACTGCTGCAAACTCGCAATAGCTTCTTCGTATCGTTGCGCGTGCAGTAATGCGCTACCGAGATTATTGCACACCTATCCGTGATGGTGTGACCACGTCGATGTTCGATGACGTCGAGGATGTCGGCTAAGCATTGAAGCAGACCAAACCTTCTGGGCACCGATTTGGGGTACGTACAAACCCCATTGCTAAGCAGCTTGAGCTTGATTTACCGTCACTCGGTAAGGAGAAGTTCATGCCTATCGGGACGCCGTTTCATCCGCGCACTGCGGAGTTATGTACCAGTCTCTTATTTAAAGACTGGGCGGGTTATTACACCGTTTCCTCGTACGACACTGGTCACGAACGCGAATATTATGCGCTGCGAAATGCAGCCGGTCTGATCGATGTCAGCCCCATGTTCAAATATGACGTCCGTGGTAAGGACGCTGCCGCGTTTCTTTCGCGTGTCATGGTCAAAGACATCAACAAGCTTGATGTCGGTCGTTGTACCTACCT
>QNFK01000359.1 GCA_003645495.1 Gammaproteobacteria bacterium | reverse complement strand
TATCGGCGTCACTACCAAGCTGCAGCCTGCCTTTGCGCTTCATCTGTGGGGCAATCTCTGCGAGCCGGTCGGCTGGCATCAACGTAATTTTCCGTAGCCCATCCATCAACGGCAAAACACCTTGCTCGCGGACGTAGCGACCAAGAAACCGCGAAAATGTCCCCGCGCTGCGTGGGTGTGCTCCGGGCGCGTAAGGCATGCCGTCCGAGGCCACCATCACTCGTGGATCTGCCATTACCGCCTGAATCCATTCGGGCTTCATCATGTGGATGATGAGAACACCGCCCTCTTCCCGATACTCATTAAAGGTCTTCTCGGTAAGTCGTTCACCCGTATCCTGCCACTGCAGGTCCTCGTACGAAATTCTCAGGTTTTCCTGCCAGCCATCGTTAAAAATGGCCGACTGGATGCTGGTCGATGCCGCCGTATACGGATACGCCTCCGTTGTTATATCCGCTCCACGCTCCTGTGCGCCCAGGATCAGATCGAGGTTGGTTTGATAATCCCAGAGGCTGGAGCTATTCATATGTACGATATGCAATGACGCGCCTGTAGCCACCGCGTTGGCAACGACCTCCTGCATCGGTGCTATGCCCATGTCCCGGACGTGCGTGTAGATTGGCGCCTCGATTTCAGCCGCAAACTGAAACAGGCGAAATATCTCGTCGTAGCTGGCACCGGGATAATACTGGTGTGGCATGCCGATGCCCAGAGCTCCACCGTGCAGTCCAGCCTCCATGCGCTGCCACAACTCTGGATAATGCTGCGAATCCAGTTCCTCATAAATACCGTGTTCTGCGACGCCATACAGTCGGAACCAGGTCTCAGGATCGGTCTGTCCTGACTCACGCACCTCTGCCACTGCTGCACTAAAATCGTCGGCGTATTCCGGCATCGCCCAGGTTCGGAGCGCAGCATGAGCAATACTCGCGCCATAATTGATTACCGCCTCGCCTTCCCGTCGTGCAAGAAAGCTCTGCATATCAATGACACCGCTCTCCAGCTCAAGTGCCGTGGTAACACCGTCCATAGCCTGGAAATCGTTTGCCCGCGCGCTCTGCCCGTGTGCATGAAGATCAATAAAGCCGGGCGCAACCACGAGGCCAGTGGCATCAACCAGCGTTTGTCCCTGCAAAGGCTCTTTCGATATTGCAACGATACTTTGCCCGCGGATTCCGACATGGCGAATCGCATCCAGACCGGTTTCCGGATCCATAACGCGGCCATTAGCGATGACAATGTCGTAGTTATTCTGCGCCGCTGTTGGCACCGATAACAAAAAGAAATTGACGATGAGCGTGGCTAACGCCCATCCAAGGCAGCGCTGCCGAATGGATTGTTTCATTATTGCTCCTGACAAAAAGGCCGGTAGACCCATAACCTGATTTTGATCTGGTTGCAGTCGCCTGCTCCCTGGATCGAATTCGAAGTGCAGTTGTATAACACAATGAAGTGAATTACTCCTGGATGACCAGGTAGTGGCATATTGCTGCCATAGGTACAATCCACTGCAAATACTGCGCAATCAATATCGCTCGTAAGTCAGAGTTGGAGTATTCTCACAGGCAAAACAATAAAAGGGGCTCTAAGCGATGCAATCAGTAAAAGATATTCTTAACTCCAAAGGGAGCGAGGTCTGGTCCGTCAAGCCTGACGACACGGTCTTTAATGCCATTAAGATGATGGCAGACAAAGGCATTGGCGCCTTGTTGGTGATGGATGGGGATAAGTTGGTCGGCATCGTTACCGAGCGCGACTATGCACGCAAAGTTGTACTTGAAGGCAAATCCTCGCGGGAAGCTGCCATCAGTGAAGTCATGACGACAAAAATCCTGTGCGTAACGCCGGAAAGAACCATCGACGAGTGTATGGCATTAATGACCGACAAGCGTATCAGGCACCTGCCCGTTCTCGAACACAAGCAGGTCGTGGGATTTGTGTCCATCGGTGACCTGGTGAAAGCGGTGATCAGTGAGCAGAAAATACTCATTGATCAATTGCAGCACTACATATCCGGATACTGATCCCGCATTGCCGGCAAGAAATTCAAATGTCCGGTTTAACCTGCTGTCAGGATTTTCGTGCGCTAGCCATAACCGCGTTCAACGGAATATCAACCGCGCCGCTGGCATCGCAATACTCTGCAAATCTTTCCTGTGAATCGCTAACGACCGAACTCAGGCTTTCCTCGTCAACACTATCTGCGAGCACCCATGCCTGGATTTCAGTTCTTACAAATCCATCAAGAGAGGGAAATTTCGCGCGACCGTCGTGAGCGCTGATGTCGACATCAGCAACGCCAGCAGAACCGCAAATTTCTGCCAGCTGTCCATCTTCGCCGAGCGCAAACGGCCATGCCAATGAAGTACCCGCGGCATCATCAATTCGCTGTCGGGCAATATCCACCAGGCCTGCATAAACCGGATTCTGGCTAAGATTTTCCCAGACTGTGACTATCATCCTGCCGCCGGGTTTAAGCACGCGCCACAACTCGCTAACTGCCTGCACCGGGTCGGGCACAAACATCAACACGAAAGAAGCGATTACCACGTCGAAAGACTCATCGTCAAATGGCAGATCCATCGCGTTACCTTGCTGGAAATCCGCATCAGGACAAATGCTGCGAGCAACTCCTAACATGCTCTCGCTCAGATCGAGCCCTGTAACGCTGCCATTTGACCCGACTCGCTTAATCACTTCACGGCTAAGAACGCCGGTTCCGCAGCCTACTTCGAGCACGCTGTCGCCGTCTCCGACTCCCGCCGCTTCGATGATTCGCGGTGGCCACTGATCGAAGATCGCTGGAACAAAGTACTGCTCATACCCTTGCGCCGCCTCGGGCGTCAGCCCCATTTCGTCTACGTCAGACATCTCATCATCCCCCTATTACTGTTTACAACAAAATAGCACAGCCAAAATCAGAAATTTTATCCTGATTGATTTCTGCCAAGCATAAATCTACAGGTACGATATCGACTCTGTACTACTGTGCAATCGCGGTCGGGTGAATTCCTTCTCCATAAACGAAGCGCGACCCGACCGCACCCACTACCGCTGTGCGACGACTTAGTTCCAGCCCGGAACGCAGGCGTATGAGAGGCTCAATTCCTGTGCAATGACCGGCCATCAGATTTTGGATGCCGATTTTTCGCAGGCGATCTGATGTCCAGAGAAGCGTCTGGTCGTCCGCTGAAAACAGATGCATGCCACCCATGAG
>QNFK01000358.1 GCA_003645495.1 Gammaproteobacteria bacterium | reverse complement strand
CAGCGCGCGCAGGCATGCAATCTCACCTAACCAAAATAATAAAAAAACCCCGCGCCGGTTGCCCGGGCGGGGCTTTGTACTTCAGCGACTGAAGAACGGCTTACATCATGCCGCCCATGCCGCCCATGCCGCCCATGTCAGGCATCGGCGCGCCGCCGCCCGAAGCGTCAACAGGCTTCTCGGTCACCATGGCTTCAGTGGTCAGTAGCAGACCGGCAACCGAGGCAGCGTTCTGCAGCGCGGAACGGGTCACCTTGGTGGGGTCAATCACGCCATACTCAACCATATCGCCAAACTCACCGTTGGATGCGTTGTAACCGTAGTTACCGTCGCCTTCAGCAACCTTGTTGAGGATTACGGAAGCATCTTCGCCGGCATTGGCAACGATCTGACGCAACGGCTCTTCCAGAGCCCGACGCAGAATGCCGATACCGACGTTCTGCTCATCATTGTCGCCCTGCAGTGAAGCGATCTTGGCCCTGGCACGAATCAGCGCCACGCCGCCACCGGCAACCACGCCTTCTTCAACGGCAGCACGGGTCGAGTGCAGCGCGTCTTCAACGCGGGCTTTCTTTTCTTTCATTTCGATTTCGGTGGCAGCGCCAACCTTGATCACCGCAACACCGCCGGCCAGCTTGGCCACGCGTTCCTGCAGTTTTTCGCGATCGTAGTCAGAAGTACTTTCAGCGATTTCAGCATTGATCTGCTCGACACGGCCCTGAATCTCAGAGGCCTCACCCGCACCATCAATAATCGTGGTATTTTCCTTGCTGATCTGAATCTTCTTGGCTTCGCCGAGATCTTCCAGCGTGGCTTTTTCGAGGCTCAGGCCGACTTCTTCCGAAATCACCTGACCACCGGTCAGGACAGCAATATCCTGCAGCATGGCTTTGCGACGGTCACCAAAACCCGGTGCCTTAACTGCACAAACTTTCACGATACCGCGGATGTTGTTCACTACCAGCGTTGCCAGAGCTTCACCCTCAACATCTTCCGCAATGATCAAAAGCGGACGACTGGACTTGGCCACAGATTCCAGCAGCGGCAGCAGGTCACGGATGTTAGAGACCTTCTTGTCGAACAGCAGAATAAAGGGATTCTCGAGATCAGCGCTCTGACTATTGGGGTCAGAGATGAAGTAAGGCGACAGGTAACCGCGGTCAAACTGCATGCCTTCCACAACTTCCAGCTCGTTGTCGAGGCCGGAACCTTCTTCAACGGTGATCACGCCTTCTTTACCGACCTTGCCCATTGCGTCGGCAATGATTTTGCCCACGCTTTCGTCGGAGTTGGCTGAGATGGTGCCTACCTGTGCGATAGCCTTGCTGTCTTCACAAGGCTGGGACAGTGCTTTCAGCTCTTCAACGATGGCGATCGTAGCTTTGTCGATACCGCGCTTCAGATCCATCGGGTTCATGCCGGCAGCAACCGACTTCAGGCCTTCACGCAAAATGGCCTGAGCCAGAACGGTGGCGGTTGTGGTGCCGTCACCAGCGACATCGGAAGTCTGCGAAGCAACTTCCTTCACCATCTGGGCTCCCATGTTCTCGAACTTGTCTTCCAGTTCGATTTCCTTGGCAACCGAAACGCCGTCCTTGGTGACGGTCGGTGCGCCGAAGGCTTTGTCGAGAATCACGTTGCGGCCTTTAGGGCCCAGCGTAACTTTCACGGCATTT
Organism: Gammaproteobacteria bacterium; assembly: GCA_003645495.1. Taxonomy (GTDB): domain Bacteria; phylum Pseudomonadota; class Gammaproteobacteria; order Steroidobacterales; family Woeseiaceae; genus SZUA-117. The sequence continues at coordinate 1,544 of QNFK01000358.1, read as the reverse complement.
GCCAGAAGGTTTACGCCAGCAAACATCTTCGCGCGGGCGTCATCAGAAAATTTTACATCTTTGGCAGCCATTATGCGGCTCCTTTACAATTGGTTTTTGGTGCCGAACGGGTCGGCGATAAATTGAATGGGTGTGGCAGGCCGTCTTATTCGATGACCGCCATGACGTCGTCTTCTTTCATTACCAGAAGATCTTCGCCATCTACCTTCACTTCGGTGCCGCTGTACTTGCCGAACAACACGGTGTCACCGGCTTTTACATCCAGCGCGCGAACGTTGCCGTTCTCCAGGTGCTGGCCGTTACCAACAGCAATAACTTCACCCTTGCTGGGCTTTTCAGTGGCTGAATCGGGAATAACAATACCGCCGGACGACATACGCTCTTCTTCCATGCGCTTGACGATAATCCGGTCATGAAGCGGACGAATACTCATTCTCTGAACTCCTAAATAGTTCGTAATTAATGCTTAAAAATCGTGGAGAGCTTGCTGAGTAAGGGCTTTGGCCTTTTACTTGTTGTTAGCACTCCCCTGCGAGGAGTGCTAATAATAGGGCCGAATTTTGGATTTTCAAGGGGTGAATGGCTTTCAATGACAAGGAAATGCCGGAAAGCTATGCTGATGATGCCCACTGGCCCCTGTTGGAGGGACCTCGCAAAATTAGCTGCAATGCAATATGACGACTAAAATCCTGATGGTTTACTGCTCCTGTCCGGACCAACGGGCTGGCGCCGAAATGGCCTCGGCACTGGTAGCGCAGGGACTGGCCGCTTGCATCAACGTGCTGCCGGGTATCACCTCTATATATAGGTGGCACGGCGAAACGAAATCCGGCACCGAGGCGCTGCTGCTGATAAAGTGCCCGGCCGGCAAGTATCAGGCGCTCGAGCAAGCCATCATCGATCGTCATCCCTATGAACTCCCGGAAATTATTGCGGTCTCTCTCGAAGCAGGCCTGCCCGCCTACCTGGACTGGATCCGGGAAGAAACTGGCACCTGAGTCTGGGGTAACTAGCAAAATCCATGAATATCAAATTCAGCAACATGATCTGGCACCGTAAGCGACGCCTCGGCCTGCGACTCCTACTCGCGGTTGCGATGGTGTACCTCGGTCTTTTTATTGCGCCCGCTGCAGCCGAACGGGAGATCAAGCGCCCGCAAGACGTGTTCCTTTATGAAGCACGAACCGAAGGCAATGAACTGATCGTCAACTGGAAAATTGCGGACGGCTACTACCTTTATCACGACAAGATGAAATTTCAGGCCGATGATCTCGAGTTCGGCAACCCTGTCTTTCCGCAAGGCGAAATGCACTCGGATGAGTTTTTCGGTGAACAGGTCATCTACCGGGGTGACATCGCCGTGCATGTCCCGGTCACCACTGTGGTCACCGCAGAAAATACCGCTGAAGTCACGCTGGTCTCGCAGGGCTGTGCCGACTTCGGCCTGTGTTACCCGCCGCAGAAGTGGAAAGCCACAGTGGCCACACCAAAGCTGGCCAAAACATCCGCGCTGCCCATCGTTAGCAATAAGGTCAGCAACAAGT
>QNFK01000357.1 GCA_003645495.1 Gammaproteobacteria bacterium | reverse complement strand
CGTGCCCATAATCTCCTGCGAAAGGCGGGCGTGCGAGGAGGCCGACCGGTCTTCGATTGTTGGCGCCGACAGTGACTCGTCGATCAACTCATAACTCGGCACCACCGCAGGCTCGAGCTTGGGCTCACGGCGCGCGACATCAGCTGCGCGAAACGGCAGCGCGCTGTTGCGCAAGATACGCAGATCATCGCCTTCCGGCGGCGCCTCGAGCGCGTCGCCCATGCGCCAAAGCCGCCAGCGCAGGCCCGTGAGGAACACAAAATCATCAGCGAGCGTGGCCAGATTACGCTCGGCGTGCACCTGTTGAAGAACGCTCGTGAGTGATTCGACCGTGCGCTTCACAACCTCGTCATAGGCGGCACGGAACGCTTGCTGGCGCCCCAACAAGGCGCTGCCGCGTGTCGCAATCGACGTCTCGACGTCCGCAAGGTGAGCATCGAACAACAGATCGGCGGCCTGCCAGCGTCGATGCACGTTGCCGAGTTGCGTAAGTGCCGCTGCGCTGACGCCGGCATCGCGCAGTCGCGTCAGCGCGCCGCGATAAGCATCGAGCGCGAGTGAGGCGTCGACCGCAACACGACTGCTGGGCGGCAACGCGGTACGCGCGCGCCCTTGACCTTTTCGCACGAGTTCGCGTGTCAGCGCCCTCACGTCGTCGCCCGCCGTCAACGCCTCGATCATCTGAGATTCGAGCGCACGCAACTCGACACCACCCGCGCTGGCCGCGTGGGCACCGCCATGGATGGTCAACGCCACCAAGGCAGCGGCAGTCCAGCCGGCGCGACGGGCGCCAGCAATCGGCAGTGCAATGTGGTTGCCGTAGATATTCTTCACGGCGGCGTTCATGGGTTGCGCTCGATGACAAACTCGAGCGAGAACTGCGAGGTATTACCCGCCGCATCGCTCGCCTCGACGTCAAGTCGATAACTGCCGTCGTCGATCACGGCGTCGCCGGAGACAAAGGGCACGCCATTCAACAACACTGACTGCGTAGTCAGGTTCTCATCTTCGATCCGCACCAGCGGGCGAAGCTGGAACAATTCGGCTTGCGTGATTGGTGTCGAGATGATTATCGGCGGCTCGTTCAGCGAACCGAGCACCGTCAATGTGAAAGACTGCAGTCCCGTGGTGCCGCAGCCGTCCGCGACCTCGATGATGATCTCATGCTCGCCCACCACTGGCTCGGCCCACGTAATCCGGCCACTCTCGGCATCGATGTTCATGCCACTCGGCGCACTCAGCAACGCGAAACTCGGTGTGACAATATCGGCATCCGCCAGCGTCACATCGTAGCGATAGGCGGCACCGATCGTCGCCTCGGTAACAGGCGTCGATGACGGTTCCAGCACGCTTGCCCGCAACACACGCACTTCATCAATCTGTCCGCCACGGCCGCGCCGTGTACGCGGACCGAAGAAACGCAGCTCCGTCAGGTCGCTCGAGGCCTCGAGCGTCAGTCGATGCTGTTGCCAACCTTTGCGATCGCCGCCGAGCGTGCTGATGAGCCGGCCATCCCACCACACTTCAACATCATTTCGATCCGTGCCCACCTGCTCGACGCCCGGCGAGTAGGCAAACTCAAGCAGATACTGCACACCGGGTTCGGTACTCAGGTCCTGCGCCACGGCACGATTGGCGTCACCGCCCAACTCAATATGTGAATGACCTTCGGCCGCCATCAGGCTGCGGCGGTCACCTGCGTAACGATGGATGTCAATGCTGCCGAGCGCGGCGCGCCAGCCTGGAATCGTCAAGAAGCTTCCACGATCCTTCTTTTTCAGCTTCGGGTAGCTCTCGAAGGAATGGTTGATGATCAGGTTGTCGCTGCGATAACACGCCCCATACAAACGCAGGTTGTCGACCAGGCCACCGTGCTTCGCACTGCCACCGCCTTCGTCATCGTCATCGTCATCGTCATCGTCATCGTCATGGTCATCATCGTCGTCGTCGTCGTGACCATGGTCATCGTCATGGCCCCCGTGATGACTGCCATGGCGTTGCTTAACCCCCGCCCGTAGCGTCAGTCGGACCGGTGATTCGGTGGGTAACAGCGTAAAGCGACGGCGATGCCAGATCTTGCGCGAGCCCTCAACCACGCCAATCAGCGTGTCGCCGTCCCAGACTTCGACCGCGCTGCTGTCTGAGCGCATCGGCGCAAAATACAATTCTAGATCGTAGCTACGACCCGGGATGACTTCGATCAGCTGTTCGAGCGCATCGTTGTAGCGCCGATCGACGGAGAGTACGTTGCGGCCTTCGTAGGGATCGAGTGACGAATGCCGGTCTCGTCGAAGCTCGATAGCGCCCTCGGTGGCACTCCACCCAGGAATGCTCTGAAAGGTCTGGTGACGTGAATTTGAGAGCTCGGCCGGTATTTCGAAAGAGCCGTTGTCGATAAGGTTGCCGCTCCAATAAGGCGTCTGTGTCAAGCTGATAGCATCGAGATGCCCGCCCTGACCGTCCTGGCGACCGGCGGCGCGAAACATGAGGATGCTCGCTTCATCTTGCGTGCCGACATCGAACACGTGGCGCTGCCAATAGCGCTTGTCGCCCGACAGGGTGCGCAACGTATCGCCATTCCAGCGCACTTCGACATCGTTGGTATTCGTGCGATGCCTCTTGGACTGCGGCGCAAAGAACACTTCGAGGCGATAGCGGCCGCCCGGCGTCGTCGCCATGCTCTGAATGGCGTCGCTGTTGTCCTGCACATCGAGTTCAAGCTTGGTCTTCGCGTCGTAGGCGTTGATCTTGCCGCTGTTGCGATCATGCAGTTCGAGTCGGCCGAAGCTGGACGTCCAGCCGGGTAATGCCGTAAACACTTCCGAGCGTTTGCGGCGAATGCTGTCGTGTTCTTCGAAGCTCGGGTTGTCGACGAGATTATGAATCGAGTAAAGCTCACCCACGCCCAGCGCAATGCCACCGTTGCCATGGCCATCGTCATCATCGGCAACAACGGCTGCCGCACACCCGAAGCTGAGTGCGGCCGCAAACCCAGGCGCCATCCAAGATTGACGCCACTTCATGTCGACACCTCACTGCGCGCCGGCAACGCGCTCGAGTCACCACTTGTGAGGCCACTCAGCGGTCCGGGCGCGACCGTAATGGTGTAGTGCTGTTCCACGAACCCGCCGCGGGGATCCGTTGCACGAACCGTCACCGTGAACGAGCCGGCGTCGGCCGGCGTCCAGGTGATTCGCCCCGAGCCGGAATCAATCGACATG
>QNFK01000356.1 GCA_003645495.1 Gammaproteobacteria bacterium | reverse complement strand
GTACTGCGTCGAGATCGCGCCTGTGCGAAAGCGTCGTGCCTTGCGGAAAATCGCTGAGTTTGAACGATTCGGGCTCATCAGAAACGAGCGCGATGCGTTCGATACCTTCTGCGCGAACCGAGTGAGCAATTTTCTCTACAGTAATCGGCCCATCAACCGGCTGGCCGCCAGTCATCGCGACCGCGTCGTTAAATAGGATCTTGAATGTAATATTCGTCTTCGCGGCAAACGCCTGGCGGATGGCCAGAGATCCGGAGTGATAAAACGTGCCGTCACCCAGGTTCTGGAAAATGTGCTTGTCGCCGTTGAACATTGAGCGGGTCACCCAGTTAATACCTTCGCCACCCATCTGTATCAATCCGTCGGTATCGCGGTTCATCCAGTTGGCCATGAAATGACAGCCAATGCCGGCGAGCGCTTTCGATCCTTCCGGTAAGCGGGTTGAGGTGTTGTGCGGGCAGCCGGAACAAAAGTACGGTGTGCGCGACGCGCCACTGATTTCTATAATCCGTGCCCCGGTGTCGCGCAGACTGTTTGCCCTGCTGGTCAGGTTCAAGCCCGTGACCGCGGCATCCAGACGGCGCGCTACGATACCCGCGAGCTGAATTGGTGAGAGCTCACCGATCCAGGGAACGAGTGTTTCGCCGTCCTCGTCTTCCTTGCCGACCATGCGATCCGGCTTGCGGCCAGGATAATCGTAAAAATATTCCTTGAACTGACTTTCAATGAGGCCGCGTTTTTCCTCGACGACGAGGACCTCACGCTTGCCACGCACAAAATCGAGTGCAGCATCATGGGCCAGCGGCCAGACCATGCCGACTTTATAAATATCCAGCCCGATCCTTCGCGCTTCGTTTTTGTCGATGCCAAGAAGTCGCAGTGCCTCCATCAGATCCAGGTGGCCCTTGCCGGTTGTAACAATGCCATAACGCGCATCGGGCGTGTCATAGATCTTGCGGTCGATGGGATTGGCGGCTGCAAAAGCAAGCGTGGCTGCTTTTTTGTACTCCATCCGCTCTTCGATCTGTGGCCCGGGGAAGTCGGGCCAGCGAATATGCAGTCCATCTGGCGGCGCTTCGAAATCCTGTGGAATAATGAAATCAGGGTAGGGCGGTAATTCGATCGACATCGCGGATTCGACTGTCTCCGATATAGCCTTAAAGCCAACCCACATACCGGAGAAGCGTGACAACGCAATTCCGTAAAGACCGAACTGCAGGTACTCGGCAACATTTGCCGGATTGAGGTTGGGCATCAGCCACGAAAGGAACGCGACGTCGGATTGATGGGACATCGATGATGAGACGCAACCGTGATCGTCGCCGGCAACAACCAGTACGCCTCCATGTGGTGAACTGCCGTATGCGTTGCCGTGTTTGAGACCGTCACCGGCACGGTCAACGCCGGGTCCCTTGCCATACCAAATGCCGAATACACCATCGACCTGTTTTTCGGGATCTGCTTCAACCTGCTGCGAGCCAAGAATTGCAGTCGCAGCGAGTTCCTCATTGACGGCCGGTAGAAATCGTACGTTACTTTCTTCCAGGAAGCTGGCTGCTCGCCAGAGCTCCGTGTCATACGACGCGAGTGGAGACCCGCGGTAGCCACTGATGAATCCCGCAGTATTTAGTCCGGCGGCCCGGTCTAGCGTACGTTGCATTAACGGGATACGAACGAGCGCCTGCGTCCCGGTCAGGAAAACACGCCCGGACTCACGCCGGTATCGATCTTCGAGTTCGTAATTGTCGAGCGGGTAATTAGACTGCTGCATTCGATCCGGGCCATGGTTTGCTGATAGCCGCCTATACTCGCAGATATGTGCCGCAAGTGGATGCCGATTTAGCCCGGTCTAAGGTCAAATATCGAGAAATTATACGAAAAAACCTAAAAATACGGTAGAATTTCCCGAATATTAAAGAAAAGTGATATAGATCATGCTTGACCGAAACGACCGGGCGATTCTCAAGGAACTGCAGCTTGATAGTCGGCAGACGATGCAGCAACTGGCAGCCAAGACAGGTATGTCGAGTTCAGCGTGCTGGCGGCGCATCAGGAGTCTTGAAGAATCCGGCGTTATTGACCGCTACGCCGTAACAGTTAACCCGCGCAAAGCCGGATTCGCATTGTCCTCAATGACATTGGTGTCATTGGCGCGACACGAAGAATCCAATGTAGAAAATTTCGTCAAAGAGGTAATGCGCCATCCGGAAGTACTGGAATGCTTCGCCACCAGTGGCGAGGCTGACTTTCACTTGCGGGTAGTGGTCGAGGATATGGATGCTTACAATAAATTTCTTGATGACTTTATTTTTCGCTTGCCAGGTGTGTCGCAGGTTCGCTCGAATATTGTATTGAAAGAAATTAAATTCGATACGGCGTTGCCGTTTAAGACTTAACCTGGCAAAAATCTCGCTAAGTGCCACCCGAATGCATTCGCGGCTAAAGCCGCTCCTACAGCTTGCCGCAGTACTGTAGGAGCGGCTGTCTAAACTATTGTGATAAATTGCAGTGTGCAGAAGGGTGCGAGAGCGAAGACGCCGCGAACGGTCTGCTTACGCGCGCACCTTCGCCCATTCCTCATCCGTCGCAACCATCGTCAAAACATCATACGACGCAACGATTTCGTCATCCTGATTCGTAACCTCGGTATCCCAGCGAACCTCTCCATAACCCGAATCAATGCGTAACGTTTTCTGCTTACATGTAAGTCGAACTTTCAATGTGTCGCCAAAGTTGACCGGTTGCGCAAAGCGCAAATCATCCAGCCCATAGTTCGCGAGCACAGGTCCGAAGTCAGGATCAACAAACAGACCTGCCGCGAAAGACACGATCAGGTAACCGTGTGCGACACGACCGTCAAAAAATGGATTCTTCTTTGCCGCTTCCTCATCGGTGTGTGCATAAAAGTTATCACCAGTAAATTCAGCGAAATGATCAATATCAGCTAACGTGACCTGGCGAGAATCCGTATGCAATGTATCGCCGATTTCAAGTTGTTCGAACGTTTTTCGAAACGGGTGCACACCCGGATCATTTTCGACCCCACCGCGAATCCAGCGATTGCTGATCGCGGCCAGCATTTCCGGGGATCCCTGCAATGCCGTGCGCTGCATGTAATGTAATACAGCGCGTACGCCACCGAGTTCCTCGCCGCCACCGGCACGACCCGGGCCTCCATGAACGAGATGGGGCAATGGTGAACCATGCCCGGTTGATTCGGCT
>QNFK01000355.1 GCA_003645495.1 Gammaproteobacteria bacterium | reverse complement strand
TTTCGATCTCCTCCACCTGGTGCGTCGTAATGATGATGGTTCTTTCCTCATCAAAATAATCGTTCAGCAGATTACTGTAAAACTCCTTTCGGAAAATAATATCGAGACCAATAGTTGGTTCATCCAGCACCAGGAGTTTCGCGTCAATGGCGGTGATGATCGACAAATGCAATTGCGTGACCATACCTTTCGACAACTCCCGAACTTTCGCTTTCGGTAGAATTTTGGTCTTGGCGAGTAATTCCTCTGCACGACTTCTGGAAAAGCGCGGATGAATTGTCTGCAGAAAATCCAATAGCTGATTTACGCGAATCCATCGCGGCAGAACTGCCACATCTGCGATGAAACAAATGTTCTGCATCAGTTCTTTGCGTTGACGGAACGGGTCCAGGCCAAGAACGGACAAACTGCCCTGGCAATCGGTCAGTCCCAACAGGGCCTTCAGTAAAGTGGTTTTTCCGGCGCCGTTGGGTCCGATCAGACCCATGATGCGGCCTTTTTCGATTTCAAAACTAACGTCGTCTACGGCTTTAACTGCACCGTAGCTTTTGGAAACATTGCGTGCACTGACGACACTGGTCACCCATCATCTCCTTCTTTTGATCCTGCAGAAGACGGTGATTCATCGATCTCGCTAAGCAACTCATCGGCACTTAATCCAAGGCGTTTGATCGTCGCGGAGACTTTCGGCCACTCCTTGTTGATAAACCGCTTGCGCTCATCCTTTAACAGCTGCTTGCGCGCACCTTCCGTTACAAACATGCCACGCCCGCGTTTTTTCTCGACCAGACCCTCGTCGACCAGCTCCTGGTAACCTTTTAATACCGTTAATGGATTGAGCCGATACTCGGCGGCAACATTACGCACCGAGGGCAATGCGTCTCCGTCATTGAGGACGCCCTCAAGCATCATCGCCACTACACGATCACGCAGCTGGCGATAGATCGGCAGGTCTTCGTTCCACTTAGGATCCATTGAGTGTCCGATGCCCGTCATTTGTTATTGTGTTTTGCACGATGTGCAGCTTGTGTGGTGACAACCCACGCGGCAATAGTAACAGGACGAGACCGGTTGTCGCGGCCCAGGTGTTGCACACAGTGAGCCGCATTTGCGGGCAAGTTCGATGGAGGCTGGTTGATTGTCATGAGCCTGGTGCGCTTTCGCTTTACTGAGCCGAAGGTCGTTGCCGACTGTCGGCATCTTTTGTCGAGGGCACTGTAAGCGTGCTGATGGTTAACTCGATATCAGCAGGCAGGGCCAGGAGCGTGTCCACAATCTGTGGCAGCGACTCTATTTTCCTGAGCATTTCAGCGTTAAGAATGACGCTCGTTTGAGCTGATAGTGTCGGTACCGCAGCCGCAGTTACCTGGTATGGCAAATTGGCTCGTGCCTGACCGGCGACTAACGCGACCACCAGCAGCAATAACATGGCAACGGGGACCAATCCATTTGTAACCTGAATAAAATGTTTGTTCATTTTCCTGCTTCACGTGCCTTCCCGGCACCATGAACCTCAGTTGAGTGACCTAGTGTTATAGTTGACTATAACACCAACTTTAATGATTGCAAGTAAATTAACCCGAAAATTGCGCGATAGCGTTTAAGTATGCATGGGCAAATTACTCAACATCTTTAATATCAATTACTTAGGGGCGCTCAAGACCAGCGTCAATAGCGCCAGTAGCCTGCCAGCTGAAGCCACCTGGCATAGGGTCAAGCACCCCGGATCGACGCCGAATCATGCGAAGGCCTGCATTCCATGGACGTTTTGACTGCTGTTCTGGTCGGCGATGATGCCCGGCTTTCACACCAGGGAAGCGTCGCTTATGCTGCTCGAATGAGCATCCATACTGAAGACTCAGCCCTGATGCTGCGCTACAAAGACGGTGATGTTGCCGCTTTCGAAATACTTTACCGGCGCCACAACGACTCTCTGTACAGGTACCTGCTGCGTCTTTCACAAAACCGCGATACTGCCGAGGACGTGTTTCAGGAGGTCTGGAGCAAAATCATAAAGTCGCGTGAAAACTATCGACCAACGGCCAAATTTTCTACCTTTCTGTTTCGCGTCGCGCACAATTGTTTCATTGACCATATTCGACGCAATAAGCGGCATACGCACAGCACGGCAATTGACCCGGACTCTCGCCCCAACCCGGGCGACGATCCGGAGCTGGCCACCGAAAAGGATTTCGCGCGGCGGCGTATGACTATTGCTTTGCGCACACTGCCTGAGGAGCAACGTGATGTTTTCCTTTTATATGAAGAGGCTGGATTAGGTATTGATGACATAGCGACTGCGACCGGCGTCAATCGGGAGACCGCAAAAAGCCGCCTGCGCTACGCGGTCAATAAACTTAAAGTGGCTCTTGCTGAGCCGGCGAACAGCGACGAGGGCAACGCGTAACAGGCACATTTTTGTGAGCCGGTTGCGGATACCTGATATGACAAACAACGACGACATGCAGCCAGACCTGGAGCACGATGCGGAGGTCTCAGCCCGGTACCGTGAACTCGCCAATGAAGCAGCGCCAAAAGAGCTCGACAAGATCGTTTTGCGCGCGGCGCGCAAAGCGGCCAGTAAAAGCGGCTCGGCAGGCTGGGGCGTTTCCTGGTATCGGCCGGTTACATTCGTAGCCACCCTGGGTCTGTGCCTGGCTTTGTTGCTGGAAATCGGCGACTTTCGGGTTTTTGGCCCGCCGCCGGATTTATCCATGCAGCAGGACACTCCCACGGACAGCAACGTCTTCCAGGACGCCGCGGACAGCGCAGCACGTAGCGTACGCGAAGTTGACGCAGCAGCTGACGAGTCATTACAGCTCTCTAACGGCGATTCCTACGAACCTGAGGCCAGCATCGCTACCCTGCCCGCAAGCACCACTGACGACGGACAACATTGCAGCAAAGAACAACTGGCGACGCCGGAAACGTGGTGGCAGTGCATCCAGGAACTGCAGGAAGCAGGGCTTCACGCTGCTGCGGAGTCGGAGCTCGAAAACCTGCACAAAGCGTTTCCGCAGTACATGCCTGCCGAATAGGCATAACTACCGGGTGCCGAGGGGCGCTGCAGATGCTAAAATCGCGCGCCCTGATCGGCAATTTTGCAAGTCTTCCTGGCGAAGACTGCCGCAACTGAGCGATCCGGTTAGAACATCTTTCCCCAACACCAGGATAAACAACAATGAAAAATCCCGTTCGCGTCACGATCACTGGCGCTGCCGGCCAGATCGGC
>QNFK01000354.1 GCA_003645495.1 Gammaproteobacteria bacterium | reverse complement strand
GCATGACCCGGCAATGCTTGACTACATGCTTGGCTTATTTGGCTCAAACAGAATTGCCCTCGGCAGCGACTATCCATTCCCGCTTGGCGAGCATCATCCGGGAAAAATGATTGAAGAAATGAAACTCGATACCAAGACGACTTCTGATTTGCTTGCGGATTCAGCGCTGGAATGGCTGGCGTTGCAACGCAAGGATTTCGAGTGAGCGCATTCGAGGCAACGCGTGAATTCGCAAGGTCACTCGACGCTGCTGATGAACTGCGATCTTTTCGCGAACAGTTCAATCTGCCCGGTGAAAAAGGCGGGCTCAAGAATATCTACCTGTGCGGAAATTCACTGGGCCTGCAGCCGAAGCTTGCCGTGCAATACGTTCATGAAGAGCTCGATGACTGGGGCAACCTGGGTGTCGAGGGTCATTTCAGCGCACGACGACCGTGGATGCCCTACCACCGTATAGCTACAAAAGGTCTTGCGTACCTGACCGGAGCGCAGGAAAACGAAGTCCTGGCGATGAACACGTTGACGGTCAATCTGCATGTCCTGATGACAACATTTTATCGGCCTGATGCAAAACGCAACAAGATAGTAATTGAGTCAACAGCATTCCCGTCTGACCGTTTCGCTGTCATGTCCCAGCTTCGCCTGCATGGCTTTGAGCCCGATGACGCACTGATCGAATGGCAACCACGCGACGATGACCAACTGCATATTGATGATCTCGTTCAGATACTCGATGATCACGCCGGGGAGATTGCGTTATTGCTGTTGCCCGGCGTGCAGTATTACAACGGCCAGGTGCTCGACATGGCGCAACTTTGCCAGCTGGCGAGTGATAATGGTTGCGCCATCGGACTGGACCTGGCGCATGCGATAGGCAACGTACCCCTGGCGCTGCATGACTGGGCACCGGATTTTGCGGCCTGGTGCAGCTACAAGTACATGAACAGTGGGCCGGGGGCCATTGGCGGCGCTTTCGTCCATGCGAAACACCTGGATGCGGATGGTACCCGGCAGTTACTCGGTTGGTGGGGCCACGAAGAGTCGACGCGATTCAAAATGGCGCCGACATTCGCGCCGGCGAAAGGTGTCGAGCTGTGGCAACTGAGCAATCCACCGATTCTATCGCTGGCACCGGTCATTGCATCGCTGGAAATATTCGCGGCCGCCGGCATCGACAATCTCAGAGAAAAGTCGCTGCAGCTGACCGGGTTTCTCGATTTTCTGCTGCAAGAAGGATTTGCTGATCGCATCGGGTCTTTGACACCCGCAGATGCGCGAGGCTGCCAGATGTCGCTGGTGGTGCGTGACGAAACGCTAAACGCGAGAGCAATATTTGAGTCTCTCGAGGAACTGAACGTAACCGCAGACTGGCGTGAACCAAATGTTATTCGCATAGCGCCGGTGCCGTTGTACAACAGCTTTGAGGACGTATACGATTTCTCGAAGCGACTGGAACTGGCAATAGAAAGAAATGAACAGAAGTAGCGTTAATATCATCGGGGCCGGGCTGTGTGGCAGCCTGTTATCGATTATTCTTGCCCGCCGCGGCATCAAGGTCACTGTACTGGAACGCCAGGCAGACCCGAGAACGATGCAGGCCGCTGCCGGACGCTCCATAAACCTGGTGCTATCGGCACGCGGCAATCGAGCGTTGCAGTACGCGGGGATTTTTGAGCACATCGAGCCATTACTTGTGCCAATGAAAGCTCGCCTCATTCACCACGAGGATGGGACGACCGAGTTACAGTCTTATGGCCAGCGGGAAGGTGAACAGATTTACTCTGTATCACGGGCTGAACTGAATCGCATCCTCATCCAGACGGCGGAGAACGACTACAACGTTCGCGTTCGCTTTCAACAGGAAGCAGTCTCATATTACCCGGAAGAGGCCGTCCTGCGTATCAGGGACCACGAAAAATCTGCAGACTATGACGTCAAAGCAGGTCCGATTATTGGCGCAGACGGCGCCGGGTCGGTGATTCGTCGTGCATTCACGGACGCCGCAACCATTGGGCCGGGCGAGACGCTGCTCGAGCATAGTTATAAAGAGCTGTCTATTCCCAGCAACGCTGATGGCAGCTTCCAGCTCGAGCAGGATGTCCTGCATATCTGGCCAAGGGGCGGGTTCATGCTAATTGCACTACCGAACCCGGGTGGCGACTTCACGCTGACGCTGTTCATGCCGAGCAGCGGCAAGAATAGTTTTGCGGAGATTGATAGCGACGATAAAGTCGCTGAGTTTTTTGACCGAAACTTTGCTGACGTTGTGCCGCTGATTGACAACCTCATCGACAATTACAGCCAGAACCCTGTCGGCATACTGGGTACCGTTCGATGCAAGCACTGGCACGACGGCGATAAAATGCTGCTGATTGGCGACGCCGCGCATGCGGTAGTGCCTTTCCATGGTCAGGGCATGAACCTGGCATTTGAAGATTGCGTTGTGCTGGACCAGGTACTCGAAAACCCGGATGCAGACTGGATGACGGTTTTCGAAGTCTATGAAGCAGAGCAACTTGCCAACGCCAACGCGATCGCGGACATGGCTTTGGAAAACTACGTCGAGATGCGTGACACGGTCAGGAACCCCAAACACATGTTGCGCAAGCAATTGTCATTTGAACTGGAGCGCCGCCTGCCGAATCGTTTCATTCCGCGCTATTCAATGGTCATGTTCCACGATGAAATACCCTACGCTATTGCGCAGGAACGCGGCGCAGTGCAACAGAAGTTGCTGGAAGAGTTAACGGACGGCGTGGAGTCGATTGAGCAGATTGATCTTGATAGCGCTGCGGCTGAAGTTGAGAAGCGTTTGCCGCCTTTGCATTGATGTCGGTATACGAGACCAGGCGTAGGAGCGGCTTTAGCCGCGAATGCTCGGCCTCTATTCGCGGCGTCTTGATTCCCGTACATTCCTGCGCCCTGAGACCAAAGCACATCCGTTAAGACAGCCGCTCCTACGCATGGTCTCGTATACAAGCCGCAATACGGATTTCTAAGACCGCCTCTCGAGCATTTCAAAGGTGAAGCCATACTCACGATCCGCAGCCACCGGAAAACGCTCCGTATTCATCGATCGCCAATCTGCCGGATCAATTTCAGGAAAATACGTATCACCATCAATATGCGTATGCACGCGCGTAAGGTAAATGCGATCAGTCATTGGCAGTAATTGTTCATATACATTGCCACCACCAATAATCATCAACTCTTCGACATCACCTACCGCGGCG
>QNFK01000353.1 GCA_003645495.1 Gammaproteobacteria bacterium | reverse complement strand
GCAGGTTGGTTCGCTGGAACGAGTCGCACGGCAATTCGTTATCCTGCGTAACGAAGACAGTATTACGCTGGTCAATGACGACATGAATGCACTCCAGGCGACTTTGAACGACATGTCGGCGCTGACCGAGCAGGCACAGGCAACGACCAATGCACGAGCGATACTGGTTGGCGCGCGCCGCATTGTAAGAACGCTTTCGCGGGAAAACCTTACCGATGCCGACGCCGAGGCTGCGATTGCGCAGTTTTCGACGCTCAGGCAAAGGGTGGACAGGTTCTCGTTTATCCTGGGCAGTCACATTGACGCGCAGCTAACCACGTTGCAGCAAAAAACACGGGATGCGCAGCAGGTATCTGCCTGGCAAACTGCTGCCCTGCTGCCGGGTACGGTAATTGTGGTGCTGTATTTCACCTTGCTGGTTGCAAGGCCAATTCGCCAGATTGACCGCGCCATCCATCAACTGGGTAAGAGCGGTTTTTCGAAACCAATCGAAGTCAAAGGGCCTACTGATCTCGAAAAACTCGGGCGTCAGCTTGAGTGGCTCAGGTTGCGTCTCCTGGAACTCGCGCAGGAAAAAAACCGTTTCCTGAGACATATGTCGCATGAGTTGAAAACACCGCTCGCGAATATTCGCGAGGGAACAGAGATCCTGCTTGATGGAACCGTAGGGGAACTGGACAAGCCGCAACGTGAAGTAACGGATATCCTGCGACTCAATGGTCTGAAACTGCAGCAACTGATCGAGAACCTGCTGAGTTTCAGTGCATGGCAAACGAAAAATGAAGTCCTGACACTTACCGAATTCCCACTGCGCGCCCTGGTCATATCCGTTGCCAAAGCCCAGCGGCTGGCATTGAAATCCGTACAGATTCAGCTGCGGCTCGACGTCGAGGATATCGTTGTCACTGCAGATCGCGACAAGATCCGAACGGTACTGGACAACCTGTTGTCCAATGCCGTCAAATTCACGCCCAAAGGTGGCGAGATCACGATCAGGGCAACCAGCACACCTCGCAGTTTTGTGCTCGAGTTCGCGGACACAGGCCCCGGAATTCCGCAGGATGAGACTCCGCGGATATTTGAGGCATTTTTTCAGGGCAACCAGGAACAAGGTGGCCATATTGCGGGAACCGGAATTGGCTTGTCAGTAGTATTGGAGTGTATCCAGGCACATGATGGGTCAGTAGAACTGGTTAATACGGATGAGTTTTCCGGTGCACACTTTCGAATTCACATCCCGCAAAAAAGAGAAGCAGCAAATCAAAGGATCGCAGCAAATGCATAATTGGTCATCGACAATCAGAATATCTGGCACCGTCATTACGATGATGGCGCTTGTGATGACCGCAGGTTGCGAGACCACGTCAGACTGGCTGCATGGTCGAAAGACCGCGGATGCAGACGATATCGTTCTCAGCGCTCCGGATGTTAGCCAGTACATCAACGAACTTTATGCACTGGCCAGTGGCGATCCGGCAACGCAAGCCGAGATCTATGCTGATGCCGAGGCAGCGGCGATGTTAACGCCAGGAGCATCGACCGAGTTGCGCTACGCGCTTGTGGTTGCAACGCCCGGTCACTCAGAGTCAGACAGCGCGAAAGGCCAGAGTCTGTTACGCGACGTTCTGGCGCAAAAAGAAATGATGAATTCTGCAGAGATCGAGCTCGCAACAATATACTTGAGCAACGTCGAGGCACGTTACGTTCTTGAAACCGAGGCACAACGACTCCGTGGCGAATCCTCCCGGGCAGCGACCACCGAAGAGGCGGCCATCGCACAACGTATCGCTCGGGTCGAAACAGAGAATCGCCAGCTTCGCGAGTCGCTGGCGGACGCCGAGGCAAAGCTTGAGGCCATCACCTCGATCGAACGTTCAATCCGGGAACAATCGGAAAACTAGAATCCTCGGTAGCCACACGGGAATGCAGTTCCGTTGTAGACTACATTGGACATAATCTGATTCTGAATAATATGGTCCCTGATCAAAATGCCCAATACTAATCCTGAAACCAAAGGTAAAATTCTGCTGGTCGACGACGACCCCGGTCTGTTGCGCCTGCTGAGCATTCGGCTGCGTGCGGAGGAGTACGAGGTCGAGGCAGTGGAAAGCGCTGCCAATGCGCTGGGCGTACTGCACCGGTTTCACCCTGACCTGGTCATCACTGACCTGAAAATGGACAAGATGGATGGCATCGGCCTGCTAAAAGAGTTGCAGAGTCGTGCACCAGGTTTGCGCGTAGTGATCATCACGGCCCACGGCACTATTCCGGACGCGGTAACGGCAACGCAGGGTGGCGCCTTTGGCTTCCTGACCAAGCCAATCGACAAAGATGAGTTGATGGAAACTGTGCAACGTGCGATGAAAGTTTCCGGATCGGCCGAAGTCGACGATGACTGGGCCGCCGAAATAATTACCCGCAACCAGAAACTGAAGGAAATCCTGGCACAGGCGAAAATGGTTGCCAGTACTGATGCCCGCGTCCTGATCACCGGCCACAGTGGCACCGGCAAGGAATTACTCGCCAAGGCCATCCACCGCGCGAGCCCGCGAGCAGACAAGCCTTTCGTCGCCATCAACTGTAGTGCTATGGCCGAGAACCTGCTGGAATCGGAGCTTTTTGGTCATGTGAAAGGAGCGTTCACAGGCGCCACACGCAGCCATGATGGACTGTTTCAGTCCGCTGATGGCGGCACATTGCTGCTGGATGAGATCGGCGATATGCCGATGCGTTTACAGGTCAAATTGTTGCGGGTCCTCCAGGAAAACCAGGTTCGCCCGGTCGGCAGCACGGAAGCGATTGATGTGGACGTGCGCGTTATCTCTGCAACGCATCGTAATCTTCAGGAAATGATGCGTGAGGGTGGCTTTCGCGAGGATTTGTTTTACCGGCTCAATGTCGTACAGATCATCCTGCCAATACTTGATGATCGGCGTGAAGATATTCCGCTTCTCGTTTCGCATTTTCTGCAAGAGATTGCCAAGGAAGCTGAACAGGAAAGAAAAGTTTACGCACCTGAGGCTGTGGAGTTGCTGGTTACGGCGGAGTGGCCGGGCAATATTCGCCAGCTGTATAACGTTGTCAGGCAGAACGTCGCGTTATCGCGCTCACCTGTCATCAGCGGCGAGCTGGTACAGACGTCTCTCGGTGAACACGGCGGCAAACTTGCGAGTTTTACGGATGCACGTGACGAATTTACCCGCAACTACCTGTCACAGATTCTGCAGATCACCACCG
>QNFK01000352.1 GCA_003645495.1 Gammaproteobacteria bacterium | reverse complement strand
TCGCCCGAACGTCCGTGCCAGTGATGGCGCGTACGTCTGTACCGGTGATCGCCCTAACGTCCGTGCCAGTGATGGCGCGTACATCGGTACCGGTAATTGCTCGTACGTCCGTGCCGGTGATGGCGCGTATATCAGTACCGGTGATCGCCCGAACGTCCGTGCCAGTGATGGCGCGTATATCAGTACCGGTGATCGCCCGCACATCGGTGCCAGTGATGGCGCGTACATCGGTACCGGTAATTGCGCGAACGTCCGTGCCAGTGATGGCGCGTACATCAGTACCCGTGATAGCCCGCACATCTGTGCCAGTAATGGCGCGTACATCAGTACCGGTGATCGCCCTAACATCTGTGCCAGTAATTGCTCGGACATCCGTGCCGGTGATCGCCCGAACGTCCGTGCCAGTGATGGCGCGTACGTCTGTACCGGTAATTGCGCGTACATCTGTTCCGGTGATCGCCCGCACATCGGTACCAGTTATAGCTCGAACATCGGTGCCAGTAATAGCACGAACATCTGTGCCGGTAATCGCCCTAACATCGGTGCCAGTGATTGCTGCATTTGCACAAGGTATCGACAATGCCATCAAGACCAAGGAAATCGTTGCCATCCCATTGCCATTTTTCATTTTTTCGCTCATCTGATGTAGATCTCCAACAACCTCATCATTAATTTCGTCTAATGCTCGAATTCTTCTTCCAAGCATTCCCTCGTAAAACCAGAAAATCACTTTGGCTTTGGATCGCTCCTATCGTCCAACAAGTCACTTATCTGGTTTGTTTCAATTTCTTCGCGAACAACGTAGTGGTAAATGCCGACACCGCTATTCACAATACGCTCTGCCTCGTTCTCATCCGGTGCATCAAGATTTGATAGCCAGTTGTCGATTTCATCCAACATTCCCTGGCATCTCTCTCGAACAAAGGCGTCAAACAACGGAAGATCGCTCGCCTTTATTCCCCCAGGTCTCCAAACGAACCGCTCAAACAGACCTTTGCCCGGTCCCTCCTTTTGCATGTTTGTCTCGATGGTGGTCACAAAATTGTGTACCCCCGATCCCACACGTTCCAAAAAGTTTGGTGCAAGCAAGTTCGGTACATACTCCCGCCGGACAACCTTGAACCAGTTCTGATCTGTTTCGACTACTGCGCCAACCCTTAGTAATTCATCAAGCATGGCTCGCGGCGTCATGTCACCGCTATATCTATGAACCAACTTTACGAACGTTTCATCAGCGGGTACGTCCGAGTCGTAACGAAGTTCGAGTGGCATTCCATACGGACCAGTAAAATCGGGGTCTGTGTGCCAACCTGTAAGCACTCGACCAATACGACTTGAACTCGCTTTGTGTTTAAACCTTCCCTCTCGCTCAATAGTTGATATTCTTTGTACTTCTTTTCGGGTTAGCCCCGTAACTATCGCAATTCTTGCCTTAGACATTTTCTTGCCGGGAACACGAAACTCTTGTGCTGCCGTTTCAACGTAAACCGTCTTAACAACCTCCGATAACTCGTCGAACGTAACTCCGTGCCGAAGTAAAATTCTGACCAAGGGACGAAGAAGTTTTGAGTACGCGGCTAAGAGGCCGGTTTTTACAGAATCGTTCATATTTCAACATAATAGCCATAGTCGGGAATTTATTCCCGAACTACTTCACAGTCAACATTAAGTTAAGCCTGTCACAGCATTATGTAAGAAAGATTTCAAGAAGTTAAGACGATGTGCTCACGTAAAACTGAGTTCGTGAGCGAAAACGCTATAAATCAACGGCTGTCGAGGTGGGAAAAGCCGTGATTCGACTACAGGTTTTATATTACAAAACAATATATTACGGATTATTGCTAATGTAAATTATCGATAAGTAGTTTTAGAGACTCTTTTAGAGCCTTGCTAGGAATGCTAAGCGCAACAGAGTCGGGGATTATTTGATAGGAACGGCGTCAAAAATGCTATATATGAACAAATGGCCTCAATTTGCGCATTGATTTGCAGAGCGAGTAGACGCACTAAGAATGCACGGCGACGAATACTACTAGTTAGATTTTTCGAACAATCAAATCGGTTGCGAACACGCCATTAGAATCTCCCTCTTTGAATAAAATTACTCCCATGCCTTCTACAAGACTGTCCATCCTGTATGCGATATTTTTCGTAAATCGCTACTTTGGCCGATTCGTAGATATCGCTGTTCCTACAAACGATGCAGTTAGGGGGTAGTTTTTGATTTTTTGGCGACTACTTGCGGGATAGTCACAACGTCTAGTTATTAGACCGTGGCCGATTCATCGTCCTACAGGTTTTGTACGAATTCAGTATCTGATTCATCCGCTTCAAAGTAGTAAACGCCAACACCAACTGTTGCCGATTCTGAATCTGGCTCATCGTCACTGTAGATCGTTTCATAGGCGGAAAACAGATCATTTACAGATTCGACAAATTCACTCGCCCGATCTTGAGAGATTCGTCTTACTCTAGATTTGTCGTTGGTTCGGATTCGTGTTGAAAAGGCAACCCTTTCCACCCAACTTTGCTCGTCGGTCTCGCCCAAGTTATGATCTATCGAAAGTGCCAAACCATAAATTGCTTGGCTAAGCGCTCGTTTCAGTTGATCATCTTGGTCAATCGGGCGGAAATATTTCTTTGTTACAGTCAATTCGCCGCTTTTATTCTCATGTACCGCGCTCACGCGCTTCAACTCGGTTCTCATGGCACCAGGCGGAATATCCCCACCATATTTTTTTACAAGTCCTGCGAATGATGGCGCTGGGCCCTCAAAATTCAAAACTCTTGGTCGTCCCGCTGTATCGACGAATTCGGGGTCGCTATGCCACTTTTCAATTATTTCTGCAGGTGGAATAACTCTCGTCATGTCAATCTGAGTTCCAGCCGAAATTTTGTCTCTTAGCCTCTTTACATCCTTCCGAGTTAATCCAGTCATAACTGCAACGCGCGAAATATTGGTCGGTCGTCCTCGAAGTCCGTAATCTGACGTAGCCACATCTACGAAAGCACTTTTGGAGATTTCCGCAAATTCTCGGTAGCCGATCCCTGCTTTCATCAAGAATCGGGCTATTGGCCGAAGGGCTTTTAAAAGTGCTGTTAGCACAATGCTGTTTGAGCTGTTTTGCATGGGCAAGAAATATATGAACGCAGGGGAAATTCGTCAATGAAATAAACAAGTTGGGAAAAATAGCCCAAGTTTTGCATGCAATTTGAGGTGAAAACTACTGTTATTTCTGGACG
>QNFK01000351.1 GCA_003645495.1 Gammaproteobacteria bacterium | reverse complement strand
GCCCCCGGTGAATCGCTCGCAATTGATACTGAAGCGGCCTGGAAGGACCTGAAGGCTTACCTGGAGGAGCCGCTAGCCTGAGCGACGCCGGCAATACGCATGGCGACTTCCATTGCCTGTTCGTAATTAAGGCGTGGATCGACGCTCGATTTGTACGCCCGGGCCAGATCGCCATCGGTTAGTCCGCGGGCGCCCCCGGTACATTCGGTCACGTTTTCGCCGGTTAGCTCCAGATGTACGCCACCAAGATAACTGCCCATGGATTCATGCACCTGGAACGCGGTCTCAAGCTCACTCACGATATTGTCGAAGCGGCGTGTTTTGGTGCCATCGGCCGTGCTTTCAGTGTTGCCGTGCATCGGGTCGCAAATCCACAATACCGGCGAACCCGTCTCACGAACTGCAGTGATGAGCGGCGGCAGGTCTTTTTCGATCGCCTTGGCGCCGAAACGATGAATCAGGCTGATACGGCCAGGCTCGTTGTTCGGATTCAGGACGCGCAGCAGGTTTTGCAGCCACTCGACGGTCATGCCAGAACCAATCTTGATGCCCATTGGGTTGGCAATACCGCGGAAATACTCAACGTGCGCGCCATCGATCTGTGCCGTACGCATGCCAATCCATGGAAAGAGGGTGGTCAGGTTGTACCAGCGTTTGCGGTGCTCGAGAAACCGCGTTTGTGCCTGTTCATAGGACAGGTGCAGCCCTTCATGGCCGGCATAGATGTCGGCCCGTTGAGTTTGATGCAACGCCCGACCCGATATTGATTCAAGAAAATCCAGTGAATTTGAAATTGCACCTACGATCTCGTGATACTGGTCCGCCATTTTTGAATGACCAACCCAATCCAGATCCCAGTACTCCGGGTGGTGCAAGTCGGCGAAACCGCCATCGATCAGTGAGCGAACGAAATTCAGGGTCAGCGCCGAGCGCTCAGAGCCGCGCAGCATGAGGTCCGGATTCGGCACGCGATCATCCGCGGTAAACGGTTGACGGTTGACCAGGTCACCGCGAAAGCTGGGTAATGAGACCCCGTCACGGGTTTCGGTATCAGCCGAGCGTGGCTTGGCGTACTGGCCAGCCATGCGCCCGACTCGTACGACAGGCTTTTTCAGGCCATAGAGCATGACCAGGCTCATTTGCAGCAGAATCTTGAGCTTGTCGACAATGCTCTCTGAGGTGCAATCGTCAAAACTCTCGGCGCAATCGCCGCCCTGCAGCACGAACGTTTCACCGCGTTGGGCTCGCGCAATCTGCTCTTTTAGCGCCTCGACCTCCCAGGACGTAACAATGGGCGGCAAGCGGCTCAGATCGCCAATGGCGCGCTCCAGCGCTGCTTTGTCCGGGTAGGACGGCTGCTGCTGGGCGACAAGCGATTGCCAGCTTGCGGGATGCCAGTCTGATTTCGAAACGGGTCGGGTCACGCGAATTCCTGTGCCTGCCTGCAGTAAATGGATAATTGGCAGTGCTAATGCGCGGACTATGCCCCATGTACCGGGTTGAAGCAAAAGTTTCTTCCGTAATCAAGCGCTTACATGAGCTTGCGCACTAATCCTGCTGGTCGCGGCCAGGCATTTCGTCATGCCGCTCCGGGCAGCACTTTTTGGGTCGCAACTACAGTCTGAAAAGAGTCTGGAAAGCGGGTCAAGACATTGGCACAATGCGCGCCTGCTTTAACCGGCGAATTGTGCCGGGTAATTTTTTATACGTCGTTTATGGGGAAATCCATGCAAGAAATTCTGGTCCTTGGTGCCGGCAAGATTGGCGCGCTTATTTCAGGTCTCCTGGCAGAAAGTGGTGACTACAGGGTGCAACTCGCTGACAGTGCTGTCGGTGCGGCGGACGAGGTCTTCAAGGCTCATGGTCTCGACAATATTGAGGCATTCACTTTTGATGCCACCGATGAAAAAGCGCTAACGGATCACGTGCGTAATCAAAAGCCCATCGCTGTCGTATCCGGCCTGCCCTAT
Source organism: Gammaproteobacteria bacterium (assembly GCA_003645495.1). Classification (GTDB taxonomy): domain Bacteria; phylum Pseudomonadota; class Gammaproteobacteria; order Steroidobacterales; family Woeseiaceae; genus SZUA-117. The sequence goes on along the minus strand of QNFK01000351.1, from coordinate 1,277 downwards.
TACTGCAATGTTGGTGTGGCCACTGTGGCGCGCGCTGAGGGCCTGCATTATTTCGATCTGACGGAAGATGTCGAAGTTACCAAAGCAGTGCGCAAACTTGCAGAAGGCGCTGAAACCGTTTTCGTACCGCAGTGTGGTCTCGCTCCGGGCTTCATCAGTATTGCGGCTAATGAACTCATTCAGCATTTCGATGAATTGCGTTCTGTAAAACTTCGGGTCGGCGCGTTGCCGCAACATCCGAACAATGTCCTGAAATATTCTCTCACCTGGTCGACTGACGGCATCATCAATGAGTACGGCAATATTTGTCAGAGCATTATCAATGGTGAGGAAGTTGATGTGCTGCCGCTGGAAGGTCTCGAAGAAATTGAAATTGACGGCACGCTCTACGAAGCGTTTAACACCTCGGGCGGCCTGGGTTCGCTCGCAGAAACCTACGATGAACGTGTGCAAACAATGAACTACAAAACGATTCGCTATCCAGGTCATTGTGAGCAGATGCGTTTGCTGATGAACGGCCTGAAATTGAACTACGACCGCGGCACCCTAAAGCGAATCCTTGAGAACGCGATACCGCAGACCCTGCAGGATGTTGTCATTGTTTACGCAGCTGTGACCGGCTTGCAGGATGGTGAGCTTCGGGAAGAAAACTACGTTAACAAGGTTTATCCGGAGGTTGTTGCAGGCAGGCTCTGGTCCGCCATTCAGATTACAACCGCTGCGGGAATTTGCAGCGTGCTGGATATAATTCTGCATGACTCGCAAGAGCAAAAGGGGTTCATCGCCCAGGAAGAATTCAGCCTGAAAAATATTCTTGAGAACCGATTTGGACAGTATTACGCACACGGCGGCAGCAATCAGCTGTCTGCCGAGCTCGTGGCACAAGGCGAAGCCGGCCACCAGCGCGCATCGCAATAAAGATTACAAGGAATACAGACAATGAAAGACATTCTTGACCGACTGGGCCTGGCAGAAACCAATCCCGGTACATGGCTTGGCTCGACCGCGCTTGAGGACGACTCTGCGGAACTGATTGAGTCGTTTAATCCTGCGACAGGTGAGTTGATTGCCAGCGTGCGAGCAACCACGCCTGCGGAGTATGAGCAGCTGATCGAAAAAGCACGCGAGGCATACGCGCAATGGCGCAAAATTCCTGCTCCCGCGCGTGGTGAAGCGATTCGCAAGGTTGGCAATGCATTGCGTGAGAACAAAGACGCGTTGGGCAGCCTGGTCAGCCTGGAAATGGGCAAGATCAAAGCCGAAGGTGACGGCGAAGT
>QNFK01000350.1 GCA_003645495.1 Gammaproteobacteria bacterium | reverse complement strand
CCGACCGCAAGAAAAGGGGTCGAACCGAATTAACGGGCGAAAATCGGTTCGACCCCTTTATTTTTTCTGGCGTTTTTCGGTTCGAATCAATTGCTTGGTGCGGTCCGACCCCACCGCTCATTGATTAACACGATAGCCGATCCTCAAAGACATTTCGCACCTGTTCCATGAGGCGCGGAATGTCTTTTCCATCCAAACCGTCGACAGGTATCGGCTCATCAATGATGAGGCGCACCTTTCCAGGCAATAGATCGAGGCTATCTGAAGGAAGAACTTCGTGTGTACCAACGATGGTTACCGGCAAAATCGGCAAGTTGAGATCAAGCGCAAAACGAAATGCGCCTTTTTTGAATTTTTGGAGCTCGCCATCGCGACTGCGGGTTCCTTCAGGAAAAAATACCACCGAAGTTCCGTTAACGATCTTGCTTTGAGCAGACTTTATCGACGCCAAAGCAGCCTTACGGTTCGACCTGTCGACAAAGATGTGGCCCACTTTTTCACAGCCAATACCGACGCCAGGAATGCTGCGCATTTCTTGCTTCATCACCCATTTAAAATCAATGCCCAAGAAACCATAAAGAACAAAAACATCGTAGAAACTCTGGTGATTCGCAACAACGACATAGGATTGTTGAGGATCAACATTTTCCCGACCCGTGACTTTCACAGGCATCGGTGTCAACCAGGCATTCAAACGCGACCAGAAGGTGCCACTAATCAGACTTACCCACCGTGAAGGCAAGAAAAGCGAAAGTACGATCGTCGCCGAACCGAAGAAAAGAGTCGACAAAACTAGAAAAGGCGCGCAAATAAGCCACTTGTAGGGCTGGTAAAGCACCCAGCCAAACCAGCCTAGTGGACTCAATTTACGACTTTCGGAAACAAAAGCACCCATGTCGTCCGGTAATCCTCACATTCGCAGCAGTATTCAGGAGCAGAGATCATACGGCGTTTGCCATCTTTCTTCTGGCGTTGTTCGATTCGAAACCATTGCTTGGCGAGGTCCGACCCCGCCGCTTGGTTTTTATAGGTGTCAGGTTTATTTGTTTCAGTCGAAAAATAAACCTGACACCTTTTTCCAAAAATAAACCTGACACCTTTTCCTTATGTCGGATATCCAGTCGTTACGCACGACGAAGGTGAATGACAAGACACAAATTCGACTACACTATGCTGCAACGAAGTGGGAGTTTTCAATGAAGTTAAATTGGTTCGCAGTAGGAGCAATCGCTGCGGCGATCGGTGTAACTTTCGGCGCTTTCGGTGCACACGCGCTGAAATCCCGGGTGACCGAAGACCTTCTGTCCATTTTCGAAATCGGCGTTCGATATCAGATGTACCATGCGTTTGCGTTAATTGCCGTTGCCTGGGCTGCCGGACGTTGGCCAGGTAGTTTGGTCAATGCGTCGGGTTGGCTGTTTGTGCTTGGAATTCTCCTTTTCTCGGGTAGCCTGTATCTGATGACACTCACCGGTGCGCGCTGGCTGGGTGCAATTACGCCGGTAGGTGGACTTTGTTTTATCCTCGGCTGGATAGCGCTAGCTATGGCTGCGTTGAGGGGTAGCTAGTTATTATGGTGAGGTCCGACCCCACCGCTGCTATGACAGCTGCACGATCTGCTTGCCCGTTTTTCCACCCTGCAACAAATCCATAAAAGCCTGTGGCGCATTCTCGACGCCTTCGGCAATAGTTTCGCGATACTTCAACTTACCTTCCGACACCCAACCTATCGCCTTGGTGACATACTCTGTACACGCTTCAGGGTGATCGGTAACGATGAAGCCACGCATCGTGATGCGACGACCCACCATCACCATCATTCCCCGCGGCCCTGGCTGCGGCGCTTCGGCATTGTAGTCCGCGATCATTCCGCACAGCGCTATTCGTCCGAAATCACGCATGCTCCACAGCACGGCTTCCAACGATTCGCCACCGACGTTCTCAAACAGGACATCGACACCGTCCGGGCACACCTCTTTGACACTGCTCAGCAACGAATCGCTGGTCTTGTAATTGAAGCCGGCGTCGTAACCGAACTCCTCTTTCAGAAGCGCTACCTTTTCATCGGAGCCGGCAGAACCCGATACGCGGCAGCCCAATATTTTCGCAAGCTGCCCGACGACGCTGCCGACAGCGCCTGACGCGGCAGAGACAAAGACCTGATCCTCTGCTTTCGCCTCTGCAATCTTCATCAGTCCAACGTATGCGGTCATACCCGGCATGCCCAGGATGCCGAGGTGCCAGGACAACGGCGCAGCACTCTGCGGTAACTTGCGTAACAAGTTGCCATCACAAATCGAATAGTTTTCCCAGCCGAGCATGCCGGTGACGTGATCGCCTTCGGCAAGTCCCGCAAAATTACTGGCGACAACTTCGCCCACTACGCCGGCCTGCAACACCTCACCAATCTGGAATGGCGGAACGTAGGATTTCACATCGTTCATTCGACCGCGCATGTACGGGTCAACGGACATGAAAATATTGCGGACCAGCACTTCGCCATCGCCCGGCTCACCAACCTCGCCTTCTGCCACTGTGAAATTATCGAGTGAAACCCAGCCTGACGGCCTGCTTGCGAGGAGTACCTGTTTGTTTTTCATTTTTCTTGTACCTTTTGCCAGTCTTTCGATGAAATTAAGGCTCTAACAGAACCCTACTTGCTCCGCTTCTTCGGCTTCTTATTCCGAGCCTTTGGCTTCGACTTGTCTCTCGCCTTGGGCTTTCCTTTGGGCTTTCCGCTGGCCTTTTCCCTGGGCCTTTCTTTTGCCTTTCCTTCGGGCTTTCCTCTAGTCTTTTCTTTGGTCTTGTTTTTGGGATTCCCTTTCGGCTTTCCTCTATGACTCGGCTTGCGTTTTCTATTTCGCGGAGCTTTGGCTTCGCCGTGCAATGAAATATTCATCGCCTGACCGCAAATCTTGACGTTCTTCAGGTCCATAAATATGTCTTTCGGCATTCCTGCCGGGAGATCGACCAGGCTGTACTCCGCCTCAATTTCGATACTGCCGATATGCTCACCGTCCAAACCCGATTCGTTGGCGATAGCACCAACGATATTCCCTGGCTTGACGCCGTGCACATGACCGACCTCTATGCGGTACCTTTTCGCGCCACCCTCCACATCGCGAACAGGCTTGATCCTTGCTTTGCCCGTGTTCTTGTCGGGACCGAGCAGCATCGGCTTGTCGCCAATGGTCATTTTCGCCAGGGCGGCTGCAATCTCGACGGCAGGAACGTCGTGCTCCTGCCGAT
>QNFK01000349.1 GCA_003645495.1 Gammaproteobacteria bacterium | reverse complement strand
CGGCACTGGAATATTTCGACAACCGCCTGCCAGAGATCATCGAATTAATGAGTGATGATGATGTGCTGATTATTTGCGCCGATCATGGCTGTGATCCGACCTGGCAAGGCACGGACCATACGCGCGAGCACATTCCGGTATTGGTTTATGGTGCAGGCGTTAGCGCAGGGTCACTGGGCAAACGTGAGACGTTTGCGGACATCGGGCAGAGCCTTGCGGGATTCTTCGATCTTTCGCCAATGGATTATGGGGTCAGCTTTTTGACCTGACCTGCATGTGGCACTCCGCATCCGGACGCCGGTCACTGCTTTATTCTTGCTCCTGCAGCCAATGCACGGCTTCTTCAACTGAAAAAAACAATGAAATTGGCAGGCCGCGATTGACGGCCACTGACTCGGCAAAATCCTTCAAGTTGCCCATTTTCGGATCAACGTAGGCGACAGCATCAAACACACCCAATGCGGCCATGCTGCCCTCGGAAGCCATCGCGAATACATCCATGCCTTCCAAACGTGGGCCCTCGAGGCGTTCCTCGATCAACAGACGAGAACATTGTTGGTTCTTGCACTCGGCCAGCACTTCTTTGATGTACTGTTGCACGGATTGACGACTGCTGGTTCCGGTTACGGTCGCATGAATATAGGTAGGGTGCTGCTCAAACGTCACTTCACAAGACATGGTGTACCCGGCAGGTGCTGCACTGATAGCAGATAGAGATCATACGCGTGATCGAATAGTGATTGTGGTCGGTTTATACCACAATTGAGAGATTTGCGGACCAGTTACTGCCAGCAACTGCCCTTTATTGCCGCATTATATGCGTGAGTACGATCGCCCACATGACGCCAAGAACCAGCAGGCTGGTGGCGAACAGGCGAAACCTGAGTAGTACGACGTTTGAGGTCAGGTGTACGTAACTGTGGACAAATCTCAATCCGACATATGCCCAGGCAAGGGCGAGTAACAGACTGCTGTCCTGGCCCGTTACGAATGCCGTTATGCAAACCACGTAAAAAAGCACTGGTGCTTCGTAAAGATTTGTTACGTGGCGCGAATAAGCGGCCAGTGTTTCGGGTTCTTCATAACCCCGATAGAGACTAAAGAATCCCGGATGTATGTCACCACGCCGTATCGCACGATGCCGCAAAACACCCATACGAAACACGACATATAACGTGAGCGCCACCAATGTCAAACCAGGAACCAGAATGTTCATTTGTTACTCCTGCAAATTAAGATCGTGATATCGCCTGCCGCACAATAGAGACAATCGGCCATTCTTCGTGACCATCGATCTATCGGCACGGGCGATGCCACGATCTAAAACTAACTCAATCAATTAATTTCCCGGCAACTTCTATCAACGGCAAACCACTTCCGTTCTTCAACCGGATTCACCATCGTTACCATCAGACTCCGCCGCATCAAAATTTTCAGGCTGCTCCTTGCGCCGCTCAATCTTCTTCCTGACCAGTTCCATCTTGCGCTCATGGTGCCGTCGCTCAGCCGGAATGACAAAAATTATCCAGATCGCAACGAACGCTCCCAGCACAACAATCGCCATGTACACGTAATTCACGGGAATCGACCCTCAGTTGGCCTTGTCCGAAAAATGACTCGCGAAAAAACGATCCAGACTACGGGCAACGTCTTTCATTGCCGGGATAAGGATAATGAAAAAAGCGCTACCAATAACCAGCATTGTCAGAGGAATATCCTCACGGGTGACTCTGACGAATACCACCCCGCTTAGCCATATTGCGGCCAATACCCAGCCTATCGCCCCGTCGCTTTTTCGTGTTTCTTCTTCTGCTTCTCTTGCCATGTTCACCCCGAAGAGCGGCTGTTACTCAGCCACTGCCACTACCATTCTAGCAAGACCACCATGTTCTGATCGATTTCAATGTTCGTGTTCCTCATATCGGCGGTTCGATAGCCAAGATTCCTGCCCGCATAGGACCATGAGTGTTCCCTGCGGAAAAACTCACCGTAATCCGGTAGCCAGCATCTGAAGGCTCCGTCCTCATCAAGCTTGCCATCAGTATTGTCAGGACCGAAGCTGGCACACGGTATAGCCGGGCGAGACCAGTCAAATTCAGGGAGCCAATACGCACCATCGCGATACGGTACAACGTACGCATGAATTTGCGCGTCAAAATCAAGCAAAATGAAAACGCGTGACGACTGCAGCCGTTCTTCGATAAATGAGCCTGGTCGCAGTTCCGAGATATCAATTTGCGGGTGAGCCAATTGCGGTTTCTTAGCAGGAACGAGAGACAGTATGAACGGAGTAATGGCCACAACCAGCCCACCAAGGCCAAATATCAGGATAAGTTTTTGCAGATTACCGCGATTCATCGTCGCCGGCGCAGCGATTCGCCACGCGTCATTGAGACAATCACGACCAGAGGAAACCTTGAGCTATGAAAAAGAATACGGTTATTCCCAATCCGAATACCACTGCAGCTTCCATCTTCAGTTCTACACCATATACAGTGCGATGACCTGTCTCCCACTCATCGGCGCGCCACATCTTCAATCCGCGATGAACGCACAATACGATAACGATGATAAACAGGACAATCGTCATTAGCCCAAGCACGCGTAATTGCATCGGAGCCCCAGGCCTGACAATCACTTCCCACGACCTGTTTATGAATCCAAAGTCGAACGAAAAGAAAGTCGATACTATTGCCCAGGCCATAAACCCGAGCGCAATTGCTGAATAGATTATTCCCCGGTTTCGCGGGTTTAGTATCGGTTTCATAGGCCGGACCAACGACACCCAACGTTTTTGTTAACTTGCGCCAGGTAACTGGCACGATTCGTGCGAGACCAACATCATAACAGTGTACGAAGCGTGACAGAAAATGTGCGGTGAATCGATCGGCGGCCAGTGCAGCGAATTGTTAGGCGTCGATCAGTCATATTGCGGAGCCGACGCGTGAACGCGGAAAGTTTTCTCCAGGACTACCCGTTCGCCATTAAGCATTTGGATTGTCCAGTCTCCCGGAACCGCTTCCCAATCGTTATTAATCCTCACTAAGAACGGATGAACTTCGCCACCTTCCAGCTCTTGAGTCGCAATCATTTCCGTCCATACTCGACCGTCGGCAGGATTTCGCATTTCTGGAAATGACCACTTGTAGGTATAGAGTTCAGATGAATCGCCAAAAAGACGGGCCCTGATGCCAAAAACTGTGCCAAGGACCGCCGGCACTTTATTGGTTTGAATAAGGAGTTCCGGATTG
>QNFK01000348.1 GCA_003645495.1 Gammaproteobacteria bacterium | reverse complement strand
TCGCGCTGAGCAGTGCCGGAGATGAACTGCCCTCATATAGTGTGATCCTTGACGCAACCGGTAGCGTAACCGCGGCCAGCCTTAGCAGTGAGCTGGGGGCTCCTTTGGAGGGATTCGCAGAAGGATATACCGACTATCGCGCAATCATTCGTTTCCCGAACGGTCGTGCCGAAATACCCGGGCCGTTGCAGATTCAAATCGAGTCAGACCTGGTAGGTTTTGGTCTGAACATGCCGGCACCGATGGCCAAAGCGACAGCCGATACGCTGCGCTTGTCGACCACCATCGAGTTTCCGGCGGCGAATCGTATCGACAACGCTGGTAGCCTGGCGGGCGACATAAACTGGAAGTTTCAGTTTCTGAAAGATGCTTCAGGCTGGATTTTTGATCGTGGTGCCCTGGCAGTCGGCGGCGAATATCCGCAAGACCCTGAGGTTCGCGGTCTGCACATCGAAGGACAGACTGCGGAGCTGCGGCTGCATGAGTGGATTGCTATTGCGCAGCGCAACGGTGGCGAGAAAAACATGCAGGCCGGTATTCGCTCGATCAACCTGGGAATCGACAACCTCTATGCAGTCGGACAGCATTTTACAGATCATCAGGTTCGGGTAGATCAGAGCGGACTGGACTGGGTGATTGAAATCCGCGGTGAACAGGCCGATGGCGTCGTCACGGTACCCTACGATTTTAAGGCCGGTCGGCCGTTGACCCTGGATATGCGACGGCTGTTCTTACCTGGCAGTGATGAAGAAGCTCAGGACGCAGATGAGTCCCTGCTTAGTCCGCTCACGTTGCCAACCATTTCGGTCAGGGCTGAGGAATTTGCACTGGGCGATCGTCATCTTGGCAAGCTGGTCGTTGACCTTGAGAGTACTGACCGGGGTCTTGAGGCTACCAACCTTACTACTGTTGACGATACGTTTACGATAACGGGCTCTGCCGGCTGGGTCATCGGTCCTGACGCGGCGTCGGGGCAACGGACATATTTTGACGCCAGACTAAACAGCACCGATATAGAACAAACGATGCGACGCCTGAATTATCAGCCCGGTATCAATGGCGAAGATATGGAAGTCAACGTGCAGGTCAGTTGGCCAGGCGGGCCACGTCAGGATTTTATGGGCGTCGTCAATGGCAACGTGACAGCACGTATCGGCGCCGGTCAGCTCGAGGCGGTCGACCCGGGTGCCGGTCGTGTGTTCGGTCTGATGAGTGTGGTTGCGCTACCAAGGCGTTTGTCGCTGGATTTCCGGGATGTATTTGATACTGGCTTCGGCTTTGACGAGATTAGCGGCAGCTTCCGCCTGGAGGACGGTGAGGCTTATACCTGTGACCTGTCACTGGCCGGGCCTGCCGCAGATGTTGGCATAGTCGGGCGCGCCGGACTGTTGGCGCGGGACTATGATCAGACCGCTGTCGTCAGTGCAAACGTGGGCAACACACTGCCGCTGGTCGGCGCCGTGGTCGCGGGGCCGCAGGTCGCGGCGGCGCTGTTTGTCTTTTCGCAAATATTCAAGAAGCCGCTGCAGGAAATGGGGCAGATCTATTACGCCATTGACGGTTCGTGGGACGACCCCGTGATCGATGTTGCGGAACCTGAGCGAATATTGCGTACCAGTGAACTGGCGGGTTGTTCCGCCGACGCACGATAAATTAAATTCCGCCAATTAAGACGGAAGTTCGCGTCAGGACACTGCTGTCCCGTAAACTAGTGCTATAAGATAGTTGATCGCGGCAGTCTCAGTAGTTGTGCTATGTAGCAGTGTACAGATACGCACGAAAGTGAAGACGCCGCGATTCACCGAGATGATACAAATTTGATGCTGGCCGGAAATTCAATGGACAGTATTTTGTCACCGCAGCAAGCGTAAGGCACAACTAACCAAAAGGAACAGGCGACTTTGGCCAGCCAGGAACAAAATGAAACAGCAGTAGATACGCTGATGTCGCGAGTTCTCGCGCCGGCCGGGCTGGACGAAAAACACCTGAACAAGGCGCTTGGCACCATCAACAGTGGCGATGTTGATAGTGCAGACCTGTATTTCCAAATCAGCCGCCATGAGTCCTGGACCGTCGAAGACGGTGTTCTCAAAGAGGGCAGCTTCAGCCTGGATCAGGGTGTTGGCGTGCGAGCCGTTTGCGGTGAAAAAACCGGCTTCGCGTACTCGGACGAGTTGCTTCTGCCAGCTCTGGAGGATGCCGCGAGTGCGGCGCGAGCAATTTCCAGACAAGGGCAATCGCGATCAGTGCAGGTGGCATCCGTAGGGCAATCGCAGAATCTGTATCCGGCTTCAGATCCAATCACCAGTATTACTGACGAGCAGAAAAAATCGCTCGTTAGCCGAATTGATGCGGAAACCCGCGAGCTTGACAAACGAATTGAACAGGTAATCGTCAGTCTCAGCAGCAGTCAGGACCTGATTCTGGTCGCCGCTGCTGATGGCACGTTGGCGGCAGATGTGCGACCGCTGGTACGGCTGAATATCAGCATTATTGTTGAGCAGGACGGTCGACGTGAGCAGGGCTATTCCGGTGGCGGTGCCCGGGCCGACCTGAATTATTTTCTCGATGGCGACCTGCCGATGGACTATGCCCGGGAGGCGGTTCGTCAGGCGATCGTACAACTTGAAGCACAACCAGCACCGGCTGGCGCAATGCCTGTAGTCCTTGGTGCAGGCTGGCCGGGCATCCTGTTGCACGAAGCAGTAGGGCACGGGCTCGAAGGGGATTTTAATCGCAAGGGGACATCTGCATTCAGCGGCCGTGTTGGCCAGCAGGTTGCGTCTTCACTGTGCACCATCGTCGATGACGGCACACTGGCTAATCGCCGTGGTTCACTTGCCGTGGATGACGAGGGTACGCCGGGTCAATACAATGTCCTGGTTGAAGACGGCATATTGCGTGGTTATATGCAGGACAAACTGAACGCCAGGCTAATGGGCGTGTAACCAACCGGCAACGGTCGGCGTGAATCGTATGCTCACATACCAATGCCGCGCATGACCAATACGTACATGCTTGCCGGTCCGCACGATCCCGCAGAAATTATTGCATCCGTAGACAAAGGGCTTTACGCACCGAATTTCGGCGGCGGACAAGTAGACATTACCTCCGGGAAATTTGTTTTTTCAGCCAGTGAAGCCTATCTTATCGAGAAGGGTAAGGTTACGGCGCCCGTGAAAGGTGCAATGCTGATTGGAGACGGGCCTGAAGCTCTGAGCCGGATATCGATGGTTGGTAACGATCTTAAAT
>QNFK01000347.1 GCA_003645495.1 Gammaproteobacteria bacterium | reverse complement strand
GCCTCGATAAGATGCAGTTCGCGTGCATCGAAGTCACGAAACTCAGTATAACCCTGCAACAGTGTAGTTAGTTGTGGCGTCTGCTCCTGCCGGTCGCCCGACAAAAACATCCATAAATCCTGGCTTGCGGGTCCACTGCGTGCGTCATCCAGATCGACGATATGCACCTGCTCACCGGCGACCAGGACGTTGCCCGGGTGAAAATCGCCGTGCAAGCGAAGCTCGCCAACATTGCCCGCCCGATCGAAACAGGCCTCAATATTCTGGAACAGATGGTCGCAAATGCCGCAATACGTTTCGTCGAGCTCGACGGGAATAAATTCATTGTCGAGTAAATAATCGACTGACTGGTAGCCGAACGATTCGATATCGAAGCGTGGCCTGTGCGCAAAAGGCTTAATTTCTCCCTGCAGATGAATGCGGGCGATCAGTCTGCCAACCTGTCTTTGCAAGGTCTTGTTATCCAGGTCAGGTGCCCGACCGCCACGACAAGGACTTACGGACAAGCGGAAATGGCCGCTGTGATGCAAGGTTGTTCCATTGCGTACGAAGGGGTCAACCACCGGGATATCTGCGGCAGCTAACTCGGCACTGAATTCGTGCTCTTCGAGGATCGCCGCATCGCTCCAGCGGCCTGGACGATAGAATTTGGCGACCACTGGCGACCCGTCTTCGATGCCAAGCTGGTAGACACGGTTTTCGTAGCTGTTTAGCGTCAGGAAGCGACCATCGCAGTGAAACCCGAGCTCCTCCAACGCCGCAAGAATATCGTCCGGGCGAAGATCGTTATAGGCAAGCGTTGATTCGTCGGTTTCGGCCAAAGACTCGTTCTCATTGCGACTGGTGCAGTTGTCGGGTGGTGGCGGATTATAAGTTCCGCTGGCAGCTATTGATATGGCCGTGGCCGCAGCAGTGGCGTGCAGGCGGCTCATAAAGACAGTCCGGCCTGATTCGTTTTAAGTTAATAGAAACAGCAAGATATCGAATTGCCCGATTTTCCGGCAGGTAGTCTGGTGGATACATCAAGGAAAGCTGCCACAGCTCCTGCCATAATCGGCCGGGGCAGCTGCGTAGATCGGTGGCTGTCATTTTCATACCAGGGAATAATCAACGTCATGAAGCGAACACGACTGAACAAGTACATGTCAGGGCTGACGGCCGGAGCCCTTGTTCTCGGCTGCACGCTGGCTACCACCGGTAACGCTGACGTTACGACGATTAGTAACTGCAAACAGGATTACGAGCTATGCCTGGACGCCTGGAAGGATGATCGCCTGGCGTTTTTGAAGAGCGACGTTGGCTACCTGAACCTGGCCGGACTGTACTGGCTTAAAGAAGGTACGAATTTTTTTGGTGGCGGCGCAGATAACGACATTGTATTTCCGGGCAAGGCGGAATCGTCCATCGGCACATTTACGCTTAGCGACGGTGAGGTCAGTTTGATCGTAAATCCAGAAGTCGATGTTCGGCATATGGATCGGCCTGTAAACCATCTGCTAGTGGCAGGAGAATCAGTTAAGGACAGTATCGTCGTAACGCATGGTGATCTGGCCTGGACAGTAATAAATCGAGACAATCGCTTCGCCGTCAGGCTGCGCGACTTTGACAGCCCTGTGGTGAAAAACTTTCCGCCGATTGAGTACTACCCGGTGAGCGCAACGAATCGGGTTAGTGCAAAATTGCACCTTTACGAGAAGCCACGAACGATTCGTGTTGAGACCGTAATTGAGGGCCTCAATTACAATCCCTGGTCACCAGGTGTCGTGAAATTCGAGATAGACGGCGAAACTTTTGAACTTGAGGCTTATGATGCCGGCGGCGAGTTGTTTTTCGTTTTCGGCGACCAGACCAGCGGCAGAGGTTCCTATCCCGCCGGAAGATTCCTGTACGCGAAAAAACCGGATGCCAACGGCGTCACCGAACTTGATTTCAACACTGCGCATAGCCCGCCGTGCGCTTACAATGAGTTTGCTACTTGCCCGATCGCATCGGCGCGAAATCGAATTGGAACGCGAATAACGGCTGGCGAGCGTTACGATCCGGCCCATCACTAGATAACAATATTGCGGCGACAACAAAACCAATGAGAATCCACGAAGAAGTAACCCAGGAAGTCGATGACGCGCCGCGCGGCGCAGGAACTGTCGCGTTCTTCGACCTTGATGGCACCATTTTATTTGGGTTCTCCATCGCATCCATATTTCGTGAACGTGTCATGAGTGGCGAGCTGGCGCCACAGGATGTGTTCAGACAATTTGTTTCCCTGCTGGGACACCAGGTAAATGGCACTGAATTTCCGCTGCTACTGAATGAAGCAGCTGCCACACTTGCCGGTGTCGAAGAGAAACAGTTTGTCGAACTGGGGGAACGAGTATTCGACAAGCACCTGGCTGGTGACATTTATCCGGAATCCCGTGCGCTGATTCGTGCGCATCTTGGCCGCGGCCACACTGTCGTCATTGTGTCGTCAGCAACGCGCTACCAGGTTGACCCGATTGCAAGGGAGCTCGATATCGATCACGTATTTTGTAATCGATTCGAAGTGGAAGACGGTGTATTCACCGGCAAAGTAGAGGAGCCGATTTGTTACGCTCGCGGCAAACTCGATGTGGCGAAAAAATTTGTAAAAGACAGAAAAACAGATCTTGCAAAATGCTACTTCTATACAGACGGATTTGAAGACCTGTCACTGCTTGAAGAGGTGGGTTTTCCTCGTCCGTTAAACCCTGACCGGAGTCTTGAGGAAGTTGCGCGAAGGCACGATTGGCCGGTTAGAAAATTCGACAGTCGCGGCTTTCCGGGCGTGCGTGAATTCGTGCGAACCGGCCTGGTGTACGGAGCATTCTTTTCTGCCGCATTGCAGATTATTCCAACCTGGTTGCTGAATCAGTCGAGGAGGGATGCAGTTAACCTGGCAGTTACCACCTGGGGCGAATTCGGCAGCGCTCTGGCGGGGATCGAGATTCGAATCAAGGGAGAGCATCATCTTTGGGAGCAGCGACCGGCGGTTTTTCTTTTCAATCACCAGAGCGCGATAGATGTATTGATCATCGCGAAACTTCTGCGTCGGGATTTCACGGCGATTGCCAAAGAGGAAATTGCACGAAACCCTTTGGTCGGACCGGTATTCCGGGTCGCGGATACGGTGTTTGTGGACCGCAGGAACCAGGAAAAAGCGATTGAGGCGTTAAAGCCAGTCGTCAATACACTGCGTGACGGACTTTCAGTCGCTATCGCACCGGAGGGCACGCGCAGTAGCGGTGACAGACTTGGAGCATTCAAGAAAGGGCCTTT
>QNFK01000346.1 GCA_003645495.1 Gammaproteobacteria bacterium | reverse complement strand
GTCCTCAAGACCTGTTTTTTCTTGTACGATCTGTTTCGATCGCTGCTAAAGTGTAAATCGCAGCAATTATATCGTCAAATTACGTATTTTTGTCAAATTTTCGATTATTCTTATCCAATCGGTTGATTCTCGCACCTGCAGCGGCGAATGAACCTGAATCTACTCAAGTGAGGACAAACAATGAAAAAGACACTCACAGGCCTTTTAATTGCTGCGATTGTTACGCTGCCGGCCCTTGCGGCGCTTGAAGCCGGTATTGCCGCACCGAAGTTCGAGGCAAGGGCTTCCCTGGCTGGCAAGGCATTCGATTATTCGCTTGGCGACGCGCTCGAGGCGGGTCCTGTTGTCGTCTATTTTTATCCATCGGCTTATACGAGCGGCTGTAATATCCAGGCGCATGAATTCGCTGTGAACATGGATAAATTTACTGCGGCGGGCGCGAGTGTGATCGGCGTCTCTCTCGACAGCATTGAACGGCTGAATGATTTTTCGGCGGACCCGGAATATTGCGCCGACAAGCTTGCTGTCGCATCTGACGCCAGCGGAGAAATTGCCAGATCATTTGACCTGACGGTTCGCGATGCCCGTGAGGGAGCAAAAGATTCTCGCGGCGTAGCACTTAATCACGGCTTCGCCGAACGCACTACATTTGTCGTGACCCCCGATGGCGCAATCGCTGAGACCATTGGTGGTCTTTCTCCGATGGAAAATGTCCAGAAATCACTCGAATCGGTACAAAGGCTTGAATAATCGGGTCGACATTAAATAGATTTCATATTTCTTTTGCTACTGATATTGGGTTTTTATTTTGAAAAATTCGCCGGGGTTTGACGATGGCTGACATTAAAGTATTAAATCGAAGAGCATTTCTGGCAAACAGCGCTGCTCTTGTTACTGCCGCCGCCGCGCCGGTCAAATCGTTTGCTGAGGAATCAATGCTCACTCGCCTTATTCCTGGCACTGACGAAGCACTGCCCGTCGTCGGACTTGGTGCACCGGATATTTTTTATAACATTCCGGCCGAAGGCAAAGACCTGCCGAAGTCTGTCATTCAGACTATGGTTGACCTGGGTGGCAGGGTAATTGACACACCACCATTTTTTCGACCCGATGTGCCGGTGGTTGGAGCGCTTATTACGGAGATGGGCCTGCAGGAAGAGTTGTTCCTTACCGGCAAGATTACGGTTAGCGGAAAAGAGGAGGGCCGCGCACACCTTGAGCGAACCGTGCAGAACCTGGGCAAGCGCCCGATGGATTTGTTAATGGTCCACAACATGCGTGACATGGCCAATCACTGGCCAACACTCAGAGATTGGAAGGAGGAGGGTAAGGTTCGCTACATCGGCGTGAGCCTGACCAGAAGCAAAGATTACGTCGCGTTGGAGAAATTCATGAAGACCGAGAAACCGGACTTCATAATGACGGGATACTCATTGCATCATCCGCTGGCAGCCGAAAGCGCCTTGCCACTGGCGGCAAATATCGGTGTCGCCGTTATCGTTGCCGAACCTTTCAAAGCGACCAAGGATGGTGGCATCTTTACTTTCGTGCGTGGCAATCCGGTGCCAGAATGGGCATCTGAATTTGACTGTGAATCATGGGCACAATTCTCGCTGAAATATATCCTGTCGAACCCGGCTGTGACTTGTGTGGTTACAGAGACCCGCAAGGTCAGTCATGTTGCGGACAACATGCACGCCGGTTACGGCCGACTTCCTGATGCAGCAACTCGCCAGCGAATGCGTGAGTATGTGTTGTCGTTATAGTTGTGATGTTCGGTTGCAGCTGGCAGCAACGGCGTCTTGTCCTGACACCTCATCTCGTTCATTAAGGGCAACTCAGTGAACCGGCATCTTGCAATCGGCGATATCCATGGCTGTATTACCGCGCTGACGTCACTCGTTGACCTCGTCGGGCTTCGCCCTGATGACACGATCATCACATTGGGTGACTACGTTGATCGTGGGCCGGATTCTCGCGCGGTTGTGGATTTCGTCATTAACCTGGGTAAAACGCATCATCTTGTCGCGCTCAGGGGTAACCATGAAATCATGATGCTCGATTCGCGCGAGAAAAAAAGCTGGCTCCATGCGTGGATGCAATACGGTGGTGATGCGACGCTTCTCTCGTATTCTTCATCTGCGGACGTTGCAGGATCGTTTGCTGATGTTCCGGAATCGCACATGGATTTTCTTGAAAACCAGCTTGTGGCTTATTACGAATGCAAGACGCATTTTTTTGTTCATGCAAACGCGGATGCCGATAAGCCGTTAGAGGATCAAACTGACCCTACACTCTATTGGAAAAAGTACGGCAATCCGGAAGCGCATTGTTCCGGCAAGATCATGGTTTGTGGTCACACAGCGCAACAGTCCGGAAAACCCAGTGGCAATGAACACGCAATTTGTATTGATACGTGGGCACACGGGGGCGGCTGGTTAAGTTGCCTTGATGTGGCATCCGGAACGATTTGGCAGGCGAATGAATCAGGCGACAGGCGGACCCTGTCAATAGCTGAAATTTGAAAGGGTAGTACTCCTAAAACTGATCTACGAAATTAGTTGCCCGTTTTATTTCGCTGCTATTTTGGCTTTGCTGCCAGAGAATTTTTCCAGCACCTTGCACTGGTTGCTCAACATCAATTGCCAGCAGACTTCCGTTGGGTATCAGAATGTCCTCCCCGGTTAACCACAAGACAAGAATGCTTGTGCAGGACTGGTGACTGCTCACCAGGGTGTCGCCAACATCGAAGTCCAGTTCGTTAGCGAAACTGATTATCTCATTCAGTCTTGACCCGGTCGTCAGGTACTCCGAATCAATAATTTGCCCCTGGAAGTCCAGAATCCCGGCAGCAATTTGCAACGTTTGTTTTACGCGTTTCATCGGACTGGAGTAAATTCTCGTCACTCCCAGTAAATCGTCGCGGCGCAGGCGCACAATTTTTTCGACTTCCTCGATTCCTTTCTCGCTCAGTTCACGCCGCTCATCGGCATCCGATGCGGCGGTCATCCCATGGCGAAGGATAAAAAGTTTCATTGCAATCCGGCGTGTGGATCCTAAAGTTTTTCCGGTTGACCGCTGCCAGCTGAATTGACGATCGCCTCGGTCACCGCTGCACCGTGCACAATTTCCGCTGTTGGAATCATGAACGGCTCGCCACCAGCTGCCGCTCGTGCGAACGCGTCGAGGGCGGCACGTGCGACATCAAATGGATCAGCCTGCCAGGTTTCTGCCGGGCCTTTGACCGGTTTGTAGGTGCAATTGCCGAACAAACCGAAGCGCCGTTCCTCGGAGGGTGC
>QNFK01000345.1 GCA_003645495.1 Gammaproteobacteria bacterium | reverse complement strand
TGCTGGAAACGTCGTCGCGCCATCGCAGATTGGCAGTGTTGAATACGCGGCAGAGTGTTTCGGCACGCCGCTGGTGGTTGTCCTTGGTCACACCCAGTGTGGCGCTGTCCAGGTTACGCTGGATGAGTTGCGACAACCGACGGGCAATCAATCACATAATTTGCGTTCTATCGTCGACCGCATTCGCCCGTCCGTCGAGGGACTACTTGAGCCAGATATTGAGCAGGCTATACGATCCAATGTGCGCGTGTCAGCAGATAACCTGAGTCACGGGTCAGCGATCATTGAGCAACTGGTAGAGGATGGAAAACTGCTAATTGTTGGCGCTGAATATTCGCTGGAAACGGGAATAGTCGATTTCTTTTATAATGTTCCGCCGCCTGACCGGTAACGGCAGACCCGCGCGCAGTTCCCGGTTGGTCAAAGCAAGAGGAATCGTCCGATCACATGTCATCGAAATTGAAAGACCTGATTTACGCGAAAACCGGAATTGCCATCGACTCAGACAGTCTTGTAAGTGATCCGGGAGGACAGATCCTGATTGCTTCATTGATGGCGTTGGTAGCGAAAAGCGATGGCGGCGTCTCGCCGGATGAAATGACACGCATGGTGGAGTTACTGCGCGATCGTTTCAGGCTGCAACCCGGGGAAGCATTGAATCTGATTACACGGGCCGCTGATGAAGTCGCGGAAACGACGACCCTCAACGAGTTGCTGAACTCAGTCAATGATGATCTGGCGTTACAACACAAGGAGGAGTTGTTGCTAATGCTGCTACATGTGATTTCCGCCGATAATGAAAAAGATATCGCGGAAATGAAATTTCTTGCTGAAGTCGTCGAAGGTCTGAAGATTCCCGGCAAGATCATGGCGAAAGTGTACGCTCGTTATTTCGAGGAACGGAAAAGAAGTGCTGGATAATCGAATGTCACTCTGCGACTTTGGATTGAGCGGAGCGTGATCAAAATCCTCTCGTGCACCTGGACGCAAACCAGTTAATGGAAATAGACGGAGCAAAATTTTACTCGCCGTTAGAGGAGCGTATTAACGTTCTCTCTCACGCGTTGGGTTTCGTCTTGAGCATCTTCGCTCTTGCGCTCCTGGTTACTTATGCGAATCGTTATGGCAGCCTGCTGCATGTATTAAGTTTTGCTGTTTTTGGCGTGAGCCTGGTCGTTTTATACGCTGCATCCACGCTCTATCACAGCACTACCAATCCAGCACGGCGAGTCAGATTCCGAATTCTTGACCACGCGGCTATTTACATCCTGATTGCGGGGACCTACACGCCAATAATGCTTGTCATTCTGAGTGGATCGCTGGGTTGGCTGATGTTCGGAATTACCTGGGGATTTGCGGCAATCGGCATCGTCCTGAAACTATTCTTCACTGGTAAGTACTCACACGCATCAACTGCAATGTACGTATTTATGGGCTGGCTTATCGTTTTCGCCATCAAGCCGCTCATAAACAATTTCTCAGCGGACGGGTTGTGGTGGCTTCTTGCTGGCGGTCTGGCATATACCGTTGGTGCAGTAATTTACAGTATTAAGAAGATAAAATTTCATCATGCGATTTTTCATGTGTTTGTGCTTGCAGGAAGTGCTTGCCATTTCGTGATGGTATACTTTTATGTGTTGCCGGCGGCATGATTTGGCATCTGAATGATCCGGTTCACGAGCGCTTATTGCGCTTTTTGCGTTTACTGCTCGTGTGCCAGACACTAAGTCGGGAGTATTCAGGCGGTCGCAGGTCGACTGCCGTTTACGGAGGCAATATTGAAAGCGGCCCTGATTAATGCGGCGATGGTTGGTTCCGGCGGGTTCATCGGGGCCATTTGTCGTTATGGACTGAGCGGATTCGTGCAGCGCAAAGCGGCACTTGCCGCATTTCCCTATGGGACCCTCGCGGTCAATATGCTGGGCTGCCTGCTGATAGGACTGATTGCCGGACTCGTGGAATCCAGGCAGCTATTCAGTCCGGATTTTCGCAGGTTCGTTTTGATAGGAATTCTTGGCGGCTTCACCACCTATTCGACATTCGGCTACGAGACGTTCGCGATGATGCGTGATGCCGAATTTTTTCGGGCGGCGGCCAATGTTGGTATTCACGTAATTCTCGGACTGGTCCTGGTGATGGCGGGCTATGGTCTGGTGACAAGGTAGAATCAGTAATGACACTTCCAGATGAAGGTAAGCTCCTGCGCATATTTATTGGCGAAAGTGACAAACACGAAGGACTGCCATTGTTCGAGTGGATCGTCCGTAAGGCCCGTGAGCAGGGATTGGCCGGGGCGACCGTGCTGCGGGGCCTGGAAGGATTTGGCGCACAAAGCAGATTGCATACAGCGAAAATACTGCGTCTTTCCAGCGACCTGCCAGTGATTATAGAAATCGTCGACACGGAAGAGAAGATTGAGACGTTCCTGCCATTGATTGACGAGGCGATTGACGAGGGTCTGGCGACTGTCGCTAAGGTTGCGGTCTGGTTTTACCAGTCCGGTACACACAAAAGTTAGAACGCTATGGCCGACGCGCCAGGACGGCTAACGAGGTCAATCGATGGCTTCCGTCGGACTAAAAAGCATAATAATAACAATAAGTTGTAATGATCAGCCGGACAAGTCGATTGTAATCCAATCGGGGGCCACTCAGTCGCACAATCCGAATAGAATGCATTGAATCAAACTCCCGGGAGTCGAACAGGAACGCATGAACTATCAAATCAGAAATGCGCAATCGTCAGATGGAGAGCAAATGCTCGCGCTGATGCCGCGCCTTGCAGCTTTCGAAGTTCCGGAATCAAGAAATCCGGAGCACCTGTGGCGCGATGACGCCAAACTGATGCAGAGCTGGCTCGACGGTGACGCCGAAGACTGCCTGGTGCAGGTTGCTGTCGATGGCGAAGAAGTACTTGGATTGACGCTGGTCCGGCTGCGACCGGAGTTGCTTAGTCACGCACCAAGTTCGCATCTCGAGGCAATCGCAGTGAGTGATGCAGCGGAAGGAAAAGGTATCGGCGTGGCGTTACTGAATGCGGCAGAAGAAAATGCCAGGAGTCACGGCGCGAAATCCATGACCTTACATGTATTTGCAAGTAATGCTCGTGCCCGGCAATTTTATGAGCGCAACAGTTATACCGGTGAGTTATTGCGCTACACAAAAGACATTGCTGAATAACAGTAAACTAATAAGTGGGTAGTGAGATAGAAATTCGTCCAATAAAGGACGCAGACTGGCCAGACGCCTGGACGATGATGAAACCTGTCATTCGGGCGGGAGAGACCTATCCATATGCGCGCGATATGAC
>QNFK01000344.1 GCA_003645495.1 Gammaproteobacteria bacterium | reverse complement strand
CTTGAATCAGCACAGCAAAAACAGACAGTTTCCCGCAAGCAATCCGCTGGCAAACCTGCTCGTCATAGTGGTAGGCGCATTGACGATTGCCATATCGGTGGTCGTTGGTGTGGTCGCATTTTTCGCCCTTATGGGCGTGGTTCTTTGCCTCGCCCTGATACTTGGCGTTCGGGCCTGGTGGATAAATCGCCGAATTTCGGCCGGACGTCGGCAAGAAACGACCGAGCCAGGTCGTGCAGCGCACGAAAGCCAGACGATAGAGGGCGAATTCCGCGTTGTTGCTGCGGATCAAAAGCAAAAGCCAAAGCACTAAAGCATAGTCAAATCAGCCAAAAAACCGTAAGCTCGCGCCTCATGCGAAACGGGAACAAAGACATACAGCGCCGCAAGAGGCGCCGCCAGAGAAGAATTCAGGCGATCGTCATTTATACGGCGATCGCGGTCGGTCTTGCATGGTTCTTCGAATCGCAGGCGACGACGACGATGATTTTCGTGCGCCACGTCGAGAAGGCGGCAACACCGGCGGATGATCCAGGGCTCTCCGCGGCGGGTGACCGACGAGCAGCTGAACTGGCGCGACAACTGGTGGATGCTGACGTTGTCGCCGGCATCGATGCCATTTATTCAACGCCATACCGGCGCACCCAGGATACGGCGAAACCTGTTGCGGACGCGCTGGGGCTGGAAACCAATCTCTATGATCCGTCAGACAACGAGGCCGTTCTGGCCACGATACTGAAGAACCATAAAGGCAAGATCATTCTTGTCGTTGGCCACAGCAATACCATTCCGACCCTGATTGCCGATCTTGGCGCCAGCAAGAATGTGCCAGCAATCGCTGAAGACGAGTATGACAATATTTATATCGTCTCCATTCCTTGGTTCGGCAAGACTAAAACGATTCGACTCAGGTTTGGCGAGCCTTATACCGGCGACCCGGTAGATGAGGGTGATATAGGCGTAACGATGACCGAGTAGGCTGAAGCGCCGAATCATCGACCGACAATGATCACGCAAAAAGAACTCCGAATATCTACGCAGGGCAGGGGTACTTATGACCTGAGCCGACAGGTACAGGATGTTGTTGCGGCATCGGGAATCAAAACAGGATTGTGTAACGTGTTCGTGCGCCACACGAGCGCGTCCCTGATGCTATGTGAAAATGCGGATCCCGCAGTCATGCAGGATCTTGAAACGTTCATGAGTCAACTGGTTCCTGATGGCGACCCAATGTTTACTCATACTGATGAGGGGCCCGATGATATGCCGGCGCATGTGCGGAGCATCCTGACCCAGTCAGCCCTGAACTTGCCAGTGGTGGATGGTCTTTGTGCGTTGGGGACGTGGCAAGGAATTTTTCTCTGGGAACATCGATACGCTGCGCATACGCGAAAAATATTACTGACCATCAGCGGCGAATAATTAGAAACGCTATTCGGCGGCGATCCCGCCTCCCATGCCCGCGGCCGCACGCAATGCCACTGCTTTTTCAATGAAGTCTGTGTGCCGGTTGACTAATACATCTGCCTGCAATGCGTCCTGAATTTTCTGACCCTGGCTGATCAGGTAAGTTACGCGTCTGACACCGACACCGAATGGACCGTCAACGTCATACATCTTGATTGCAACCTTGTCTTCATCGCTCAATAACCTGAACGGCAACCTGTGTTCTTCTTTGAAGCGCAGATGACTTTCACCGTCTTGTGGGCTGATGCCGATGACCTGCAAGCCAACCGACGAAATGTCGTCATGAATGTCGCGAATCGAGCAGGCTTCTTTCGTGCAGCCTGGTGTGAAATCCGCCGGGTAGAAATACAGGAACAATGGACCTGCCTGTAACATCTCAGATAATGAGACTTCATCCCCGTTCTCGTCCGGAAGTATGAACTCCGGTGCTACATCCCCCGCTTTAAGCATCTTTTCGCTCCTGATCCTTCGTGAAATCGATTTCCATAACCTGGTAGCCAGGCCTGATCATGCCGAGTACCAAATAGGTATCCTGGGCGCGCTTATTCTTGTCCTCTACATACAGCCGCAATCCACAAACATCTTGCGTGGCCCGCGCCAATGATTCTACATGCCGATACAGGGTTGAAAATACCCCTTGCCGGCGTTTTTCTTCTGCGATGTAGACGCTTTGAATCCACCACAGCATGCCATTGCGCCAGTCGCTCCATTCATAGGTGACCATTATCTGCCCAATCACCTGGCCGTCTTGCTCCGCTAACCAATACCTTCCTTTGGTGGAGTCATCAAGCAGTGCGTCGACTCCGGGGCCAATGAGGCCAGGATCCAGCGCACGTCCCTCGGTTTCGACCGCCATTCGTGAATTGAAATCAGCAATGATCGGCCCGTCAGCTGGTGCTGCATCTCTAACTACAATATTCATCCAATTCCGTTCTCTCGGTAATTGCGCCAATAAGCAGGCACAAAGACTGAAATTCTGCATCAATCGATGCATTCACTGCATTATAATTGACCACCTAGAGAAGAAACCGGGTGATCACGAAACCCGTCAATTCAGACCGGCCAATGATGCCGGTCTTTTCAGCTTTGACCAACAGGAAACAACCAAATGCGACGAAAATACCCAGGGATAATTTTGTGTCTGTCAATATTGTGGATTAGCGCGTGTGGGGATCGCCAGCAAGCGGAAAAGACTGAAGTCGCGACCAATGCGCCAGCAGCCTCGTCGGCGCCAACAACGAGCGTTGCGATATACAGCGCCGAAGCGTTTTTCGAGACAACAGCTTATGCGCTTGTTGGCTCCTCTGCACATACATTTTCTCCGGACGGTAGTTCGTTATTAATGTCATCTGATGCGACGGGCGTTTTCAATGCCTTTGCGTTGCCGGTCGATGGCAGCGCCGCGGTGCAGCTGACTGACTCGGACGACAACGCGGTTTTCGCTGTCAGCTGGTTTCCGGATGATGAGCGCATTCTTTACACCTATGACGGTGGTGGTAACGAGTTAAATCATGTCATCGTTCGTGAAATTGATGGAACGAATCGTGTCCTCACACCTGGTGATGAACTCAAAGCGGCATTTCTGAAGTGGGGCGACGACGGCAAGTATTTCTACCTTGTGACGACCGAACGCAATCAGACCAGCTTCGACATCTATCGTTACGCTACCAGTGACTACAGTCGTGAAATCGTTTATGAAAATCCGGGATTTCAAATCAGCGACATTAGTGCTGACGGCCGCTGGGTTGCGCTCGACAAACCACGCACCAGCGCTGATTCGGATATCTACGTCCTGGATCTGACTGATGACAACGCGGAGCCGCTTCTGGTTACAGAGCACGAGGGCAATATT
>QNFK01000343.1 GCA_003645495.1 Gammaproteobacteria bacterium | reverse complement strand
TGAAAAGCACTGATTTTGTAATCAAATTCATTGGCAATCTCGAACATCACCGCCATTTCGTCAGCTCGATAACAATGATTGTGCATCAGGATTTCGCCATCGAGTACGCCGGCAAGTGTTTCGAGCTTGAGGTCACGCAGCGGTGCTTCACCCTGGCCTTTCTCCGCTGCGGCCATCTTGTCGCGATAATCCGCTGCTGCGATCCACGCAGCGCGATAACCGGCGACGTTGCCCATTCTGGTCGAGGGAGGCACGCCACGACTGCCATAGACGCGTTTCGGGTTCTCGCCACAGGCCATTTTCAGGCCGTGTGGTGCGCCCGGAAACTTCATGTCCATTACCGATTGCCCGGGCACGTTTTTCAGAGTGACACCGCGCCCGCCAAAGAGGTTTGCGGAGCCAGGCAGGAGCTGCAATGAAGTCACGCCACCCGCGAGCGCCGTTACAAATCCCGGATCCTGTGGCCAGACGCTGTGCTCGGCCCAAACCTCCGCCGTGTTCGGCGCGGTGGCTTCGTTGCCATCCGAGTGTGCGCTGACCCGCGGTGACGGATAAACACCGAGATGTGAATGAACATCGATGACTCCAGGTGTTACCCACAGTCCACTCACATCGACAACGGACATATCGCCTGCTTCCAGGCTCTGGCCAACGGCAACGATTTTGCCGTCTTGCATCATCACGTCAGCGTTCTCAAGCTTTTCCCCGGTGCCGGTAAGAACAGTGGCGCCACGCAACAGGGTTGGTTCCGACGGCATTGCCTGATATCGGCTGGAGTAGGCGGCAGGAGATCCATCATCTCCACCGCGCTCACAGGCTGCGAGCGAAAATATTGCCAGTAATGACAGGATTGCAAGACTATGGATTTTCATGAACGCTCCGCGAAGGTCAGCTGTTTTTATAGTGGATTTGCCAGCCTGCGAGGATAACAAAACAGGCTGGCAAAGGTAGCGCATGTATTGTTCCAGCTAACTCGCAGCGGTTGTGCCACAGCAGAAGGTCCTACCGGTGCGGTACAGCTTCGTATTAGCAGCCTGTTGAAAAAACCCGTTTTTCAACAGGCTGCTACCGGTACACGGATGTGCCGGCATTTTCGATGGCTGCAAGCCATTGAAAATGAGAGCCATTCGAAAACGACGTTTTTCGAATGACGATATTGACAAAGCCATGGATGGCTTTTTCAACAAACTGTTAGTATTGGAAAAATTATCAACGGGGGATGTTCATGGCCGATAGAGACACTGGCCCGGCTGCAGGTAACGGTCTGCTCGACCGACGATTTTTTCTGAAAGCAGGCGCTGCGAGTGGTGCGGCACTATTGAGTGCACAGGCCTGCTCGGCAGATCGTCCGCCCTGGATGCGGGTACCTGGTGCGCCAATGAGCGAAAGTGGTGCGCCCTCTGAGCACGAAGCGCATCTGCAACGTATGGCCATTGGCTCACAGCCCGGCACGACCGGTGCCGGGGCATCGCGCACACCGCTAGAGCTGCTGGATGGAATCATTACACCGAGTCGACTGCATTTCGAACGGCATCACAGTGGCATCCCTGCAATCGATCCGGATGAGCACCGACTGGTTATCCACGGTCTCGTGGAGCGGCCACTGTCTTTTGGCCTTGAAGCATTGTCGCGCTATCAGACGATTTCAAGAATCCAGTTTCTCGAATGCTCCGGCAACAGCGGTGCATCACTTTCGGCTGAGCCTTTACAAAGAAGCTGCAGCCAGATTCACGGCCTGGTTTCGGCCAGCGAATGGGGTGGGGTGCCGCTTTCTGTATTACTGCAGGAGACGGGTATCAAGCCGGAAGGGAAGTGGATCGTTGCGGCCGGCGCCGATGCAGCGATGATGAGTCGTAGCGTGCCCCTCGATAAGGTGCTCGACGACGCTATTGTTGCGCTCTACCAGAATGGCGAGCGCCTGCGGCCAGCGAATGGTTATCCAATGCGACTGTTCCTGCCGGGCTGGGAAGGCAACATGAGTGTCAAATGGCTGCGCACGATAAAAGTGGTGGCTCAGCCGGCGATGACCAAAGACGAGACGTCAAAGTATTCAGATTTGCAGGACAACGGCGTCGCGAAATTATTTACATTTCCGATGGGCGTGAAATCGGTCATCACCAGTCCGTCACACGGTTTGCAGATGGGCGCCGCCGGTATTTATCAGATTTCCGGCATCGCGTGGACCGGTGCAGGAAAAATTAAACGTGTAGAAGTTTCTGCTGATGGTGGCAAGAGCTGGGCCGATGCCGCACTTGATGAACATGTCATGTCGAAGTGCCTGACTCGCTTTCGTTCCGCATGGCGTTGGGATGGCGGCCCGGCCGTAATCCTTAGCAGGGCAACGGACGAAGCCGGCAATATTCAGCCAACCCGGGATGTTGTACTCGACGGCAGGGCTAACGGCGCCTTTTATCACTACAACGGAATTCAGGCATGGCAGGTGAGATCTAACGGGGAGGTCAACAATGTTTACGCGTAAGGCAATGGCCGTATCCGTGTTGTATTTGCTGACAGCACAAATTGTCATGGCTGATGACAATCCACAGCTCGGCGAGAACGTAAGCCAGGCAGACCTTGCGGTGGTTGATTACACAATAATGCCGAACGGGGAAGGGCTTCCTGACGGTTCCGGGACCGCTGCGGAAGGGGCGAAGGTCTACCAGGATAATTGCCTGGCTTGTCACGGTGCTGGTGGCAAAGACGGGCTAAACGACGTGCTGGTCGGTGGCCACGGTTCATTAACGACCGATCGACCGCGAAAAACCGTTGGCAGTTACTGGCCGTACGCAACGACGCTTTTCGATTATGTGCACAGGGCGATGCCGTACCAGGCACCAGGCAGCCTGTCGAACGATGATGTTTACGCAGTGACTGCCTACATTTTGTATCTGAATGATGTTGTCGATGAGAACGATCAACTGGATGCAGACACCTTGCCTGACGTTCGCATGCCAAATCGCGATAATTTTGTCTGGGCCTACAGTCCTGACTGATATTTGTTGCTGTAATAGCTGATGTCACAATCACTGGCACTTTCAACCTGGAACCGCCTTAAAGGCAATGCGCCGGGGCGCTGGCTTTTTTCACGCATTGTTTGTTTTCGCGCGCCCTATTTCGCATCGATCTCTCCCTTGTTTCGCACGCTTGAGGTTGGCTTCGCCACGGTATCCCTGAAAAAGCGGCGCAAAGTTACCAATCACATTGGCACCGTGCACGCGATCGCAATGGCAAACCTGTGCGAGATTGCGGCAGGTACAATGATCGAGGCTTCCCTTCCATTGTCGATGCGCTGGATTCCGAAGGGAATGACGATCCAGTACCTCGCCAAGGCTG
>QNFK01000342.1 GCA_003645495.1 Gammaproteobacteria bacterium | reverse complement strand
CGGGTTCCTGTGCTACTGAAGCCATTCCGACAAAAGCCAGCAGCAGTAATAATCTCTTTATAATCGTCTGCATACTTGTTACTCCGTCACATTTGCGCTTCTTTGTGTTGCTGTGACCCGTCTTTTCAGGTCCGCAATCCAGCGCATGACCAATTTATCCTCTCCGGCAATCTCCTGATAACGCTCATAATGCTGCAATGCGGCATCGAGGCGCTGTAAATAAAGGTCATTGAGGACACCCAGGTTGTAGTGTGCCAACGCATATTCCGGGTCGGCTGCGACCGCCTTCAAATAAGCGTTTTCTGCCGCGGAGAACTTGCCCTGGCGACGCAGCAACATGCCAAGCTGATTCAGTGCCTGCGGTTGCAATGGATCCAGGATCAGGGCATCCGTGATACTTGCCTCAGCCGCCGTGTCATCGCCATTCCTCGCGTGAATAATAGCCAGGTTGACGTGTGCGCCGGAGTAATCCGGGTACTGTAACAAAAACTCCTGGAAGCGTAGCGAAGCTTCCATATCGTCGCCGGCTGCCATGGAAGCGACGGCCTGCTCGTACAGAGTCTGCACATTGGGTGGTATTACCCTGCCATCAGCGGACTCGTTACCATCCCCTTGCTCTGAGTCCGCAGGCATCGAGCCACACCCCGCCAATAACGACAGACACATTGCCATTGCCAACAAACATCGGCGCGAATAAGACGATGTTGAAAAAGCCCTGGATGGCTTTTTCAACAGACTATTAATAAAGCGCTGTAACAACATTTTCGCTGCGCTCCGATTTTGCATAGCGGGCTGGCAACAGCGTCGCCAGTGCCGTAAAACTTTGTTGAACCCATTCGTCATAGACTCCGTCCGCTGCTCTTGTCGCATTTGCCTTATAGAGCTCAATAGCCTTCTCTTCAAATGGGAATGTCTGTTCCTCCAGCAGGAGGACGTATTGTTCCATTGCTGCCTCATCAAGGTTCCGTGGTCGTTCGGACGCCATCAGGTCCTTACTGAATTGCTGATAGACCTCGCCAAGCCGGTAAGTCGCAGCTGTCGTAACCTCGGCGACACCGTACGCGGCCGCATCACCGTAAACCTCCAGCACGTCTTCCATCAGGGACTTTTTAAGCTTGATGCTGTCTGCCAGTGGTTGCGTGATTTTAGTCACCATAAAGCTGCGCCGTACAGGTTCCGCAAGCTCCAGCGACGCAATCGCTGCAAGATATCGGGTGCGATCCGAGCGCTGCGCGCCGGCGGTTGCATCTACCTGGATCAGGTCCTTTTGTATCTGAGTTCGCGCCTGCTGATTGCCACTGGCCTTTGCGATTTCCAGCAGTCGAAATCGTGCCTCGATGGATTCTGCAAGTGGATCCGGATAGCGCGCAATGACTTCCTGCAGAATATCCTGCTCCTGGGCAATCTGCTCGCTGGTCTTGTACAAGTCGGCTGCTTTCCACAGCGCTTCACGACGAACATCGTCGCTACTGCCCGGTGCATTCGCAATACGTACAAATTCTCCCGCAGCTTTCGCGCTACGCCCTGATTCGAGGTAGGTTACCGCGAGTTTTTGCGTTATATCCTCGTTGAATTCACTGTCCGGATAATCGCGACGAAAGTCTTCAAGAACAGTCGATGCCCGACTCCAGGCGGCCATGTTTATCAGTGCTGCGGCCGCATCATAATCAGCTGTTGCGCGAATATCAGAATCAGGAACTGCTTGCCCAAGGCGCTGAAAATGCGTAACTGCCGTCTCCAGGTCGCCAGCATCACGTGCCTGTTCACCTTGTTTATATATAGAGGACGCTATCCTGTCCTTGATCTCCTGGTGCGCCACCGCATCATCAGCCGGCGTGTATGGACGCAACCGGTAATAAGCCTGCTCCGCATCGGCATAATTGTTCAGGTCAAACTGCGAGTGAGCAATCACTGTCCATGCCGTTCGGGCAAGTGGTTCTTTGACCGGCGGCTGCTTGCTGACCACTGACTGGCCAACAGCGATCGCCAGATCGAATTGATTCTGACGGAATAAATCTTCAGCAACCGTGGTCAGTACAGCGCCTGATTCGGGATGTTCCGGGTAGGTATCGGCGAATTTCAGACCACTATCAAGGTATTGCTGGTGCCATGCCAGTTGCGCCTCACCCGCGAGTTCTTCC
This sequence comes from Gammaproteobacteria bacterium, assembly GCA_003645495.1. Taxonomy (GTDB): domain Bacteria; phylum Pseudomonadota; class Gammaproteobacteria; order Steroidobacterales; family Woeseiaceae; genus SZUA-117. The sequence goes on along the minus strand of QNFK01000342.1, from coordinate 1,202 downwards.
TCGTGTATGCGGTAAGACAGAATTGCTGCGTAGGCGGCTTCAGATGACTGTTCGTGCTGCGGATACTCGTATGCCGTGCGTTCTTACTCCGCTGTCGCCTCTGCAAAGTCCTCGCTCTCATACAAAATTTCGGCGAGGAGGAAATTGGTGTTCGCGCTGTCTGCCAGGCCCGGGAAGAAATCCAGGTACTCACGATACCAGCGCGCCGCCTCCTGGTAGTCGCTGCGCTTGCCATTTTTTTGTGCTTCCGCGTGATAGTACTGCGCGAGATCGACCAGGTTGTCTTTCAGATACTCTTCGACATTCGCGTTATCTGCGCGTGCATTACGCGTCCAGAATTCGCTGTGCATGCCATAGCGATCGACATAACTTTTCTTGCCCTCGAGCACCAGCGTCGGGAAACCACCCTGCTTGTATGCTTCGATAACCTCGACCTGCATTAGCGGCGACTTGGCATGGTCCGGGTCATGCTTGACGAATGCGTCGTAGGACTCTGCGGCGTCAACGTAACGTTCTTTCTCCAGGTACAGGTCGCCCAGGTTCATGAATATGACGTAGCTGTATTCCGGGTAACCACGTGCAGCGAGAAATGCGTCGATACTTTCAGCGCCTTCCATGTAAGAAAAACTGATACTCAGGACGCGAAACGTGTCTTCTACCAGTTCCCGTTCCGCACGCTTCAAATCTTCGAGACGATTTTCACCTTCCTTGATATCGACGCCCATAATCTTCCTGTTCAGCAGGTCGAAAAACGGTACCAGGCTTGCTTCATGCTTCGCCAGTTTGAATTGTGACCAGCCGAGCTTGTACAGCGATTGCTCATAAAAACGCGATGCATCGCCATAGTCGACGACGCTCTGATAGGCACTCTCTGCGGTCTCGTAGTCCTTACGCAAGAACAGCATTTCTCCGCGGCGAAACTGTACTTCATCGATCAGCGGTGTTTCGGGATACTTGACTATCAATTCGTTTAAGACACTAAGTGCCTCATCGTTCTTTCCTGATACCTCATAGGCACGACCAAGCTGATAGAGCACCGAATCGTTGCGACGATAATCGGGATATGACTCCAGCAGCTGGCGGAACAAATCGACGGCGCCGTTATAGGCACCGTAATCGAGCGCATCGACATTGTCGGCAAGCTGCTGAGCTTCGGTCAACTCCAGCTCCAGGTCACCAAGACGACGTATCGCTTCAGCGCG
>QNFK01000341.1 GCA_003645495.1 Gammaproteobacteria bacterium | reverse complement strand
CATGATGCTGAGCAGTGTTGAGGCGATTCTCATCGACGTGTGTGCTATCACGATTATTCCCTGGTGTGGCACCAAAAGTCATAGGATTTTATCCCACGGATCGGGAAAAAGGTGTCAGGTTTATTTTTCGACGCAGCAAATAAACCTGACACCTTTTCCTGACACCTTTTCCGATCCTCCTGACGGCAAGGGCCTTTTGGGGCTGTTCGATCAGGTTATCCTCAAAATTACGTAAAAATCAGGAAAACATCAGAATCTCCTCAGGAGGTTCTGTCGGTCTCCCGGTATCGTTAATACTGGTAGCAGCGATAGTCGTTGCAAGGGGAGCCATATGATCAGAAAGCTATTTTCGTGCAGCATTGTTTTGGTGCTGACGCTTGTGATTGCATCCTGCATCGTGCACAGGGTTGATATTGTGCCGGTCGATGTTTCGGCTCAAACGCCAATTCTGTTATCCAGTCCCGTCAAGGCCCATTTGATCGACGGCTCGACCGTGGTATTTCCTGAGGGCGTAAACATATACGACGGCAAGGTCCAGGGTAAAGGAGAGCGATTCGACATTGCTCTCGAGAATAATCGGTTTGTCGACGAAATTGCGCTTGACGATATCGCTGCAATGGAGAGTTTCCAGACGCCGGTTAGTACGGGTGCTACGGCCGCCGCATCGACGGCTGGAACTGCCGGGTGGCTTGCACTTGGAGCTCTTGCTGCATTTGCGCTGTTTGGCTCGTGTCCAACGGTCTACAGCGGCGATTCTGACGTAGCGCTGCTTGAGGCAGAGCTTTTCTCCTACAGTATCGCTCCTTCGTTCCAGGCACGGGACATAGACAAGCTGGGTCTCCGGCATGTGCAAGACGGTTACGTTGAACTGGATGTCCGCAACGAAATGCTGGAGACGCACTACATCGATCAATTGGAAGTTCTCGAGATCACACATGCGGCAGATCAGGTCGCCTATCCCGATAGCGATGGTCACCCAATCCTGGTCGGAACGACTATTGAACCCGTCAGTGCTGTCGATCAATACGATCGCGACATTATGTCGGAGGTCACTGCTGCGGATGGTCAGGTGTGGTCTGCAACAAGCAATCGCATGGCTAACGTCAGTCCGGATGATTATCACGATTCCCTGGATTTCGAATTCAACGTGCCACAAAACCGCGGTGAAATTGCGCTGGTGCTGAAGATGCGCAACAGCATGTTGAACACTGTTCTCTTGTATGACGTCATGCTCAAGGAGCAAAGCTTCGCTGCGCTCGATTGGATGGGTCATGACCTGAACCATTTTGGCAATCGAGCCGAGATGGGCTTGTGGTACCGCGAAAACATGGGAATGACAATTTCAGTCTGGCGTGACGGCAGGTTTCGCAAGGCTGGGCAGATAGCCGATCAAGGTCCCATTGCATGGAGTGAGCGAATCCTCGTTCTGGATGCACCTGAGGGCAACACCGTTAGGGTTCGCTTGTCGTTCGTTGCCGATAATTGGCGCATTGACCAGGTTGCATTGGCAATAGATGCGCAGCGCGGCAAAGTGCGCACCATTCCGGTCACTACGGCACAAACGCCGGAAATGGCTCGCCCTGATATTCCCGGGTTCCTTGCGCACGCTGACGACACCTATTTAATTACGCGACCGGGAGAGAGCGTGCAGATTGGGTTTGACGTAGGCGAGAGTAAGCAGCCACGAACTTTTTTCCTCGCGTCCGAGGGCTATTACATGGAGTGGATGCGCTCGGAGTGGTTAACCGAAGAGCACCGAAGAAAATTCGAGCCCACTGTCGACGCGCTCATGAGATCTTTGGAGCTATATGCTCAGAAGCGCGATACCTACAGGGATCAATTTGAATCGATAAAGGTGTCGGTACGATGAATGTCATGCATAGAGCAGGATTGATTTTAGTGGCAGTTTCAATATCAGCGTGTCATGTGGGACCACAGATTAAAGATCTGGACCTGGCGCACAATCCGGAGGGCGCAACCGTCGAAGTGCAGGTTTTGGCATCAGAGGGGCAAGACAAGCTGAAATTCGAAGGCGAGCTGCTCGAGATTCGTAGTGACGGAATTATTATCTCCGGCGCTGCTGCCAACGGTTCTGCCGATGAGGTAATTTTCGTTGCGTGGAGCAGGGCCGGTCGAGTTAAGGCAACCCGGTTCGGTGGTTACAATGCGACGATCGGACGAAGTCTTGAGTGGAGCCCGGAAACCAAGGAACGGTTTCGCTTGATTAGCCGCTTCCCACAGGGCATTTCGCCCGAGATGATGGACAGTTTACTGGTTGCACATCGTCAGGAGCGATTAAGCCGTTTCGAGTTGTGATTTGCAGCAATTGAGGCGGTCGGATATATGATCGGGCTCGAAAATATGGTGCCACCCACTAGCTTTCTCGTTTGTTGTGGCGATAACAAATAAGGTGTCACGTTTATTTATCGACGGAAACAAATAAATCTGACACCTTTTCCACAGGTAAATTGACGTATATCAACTATCGAGGCGTCGTCCCGGCCGCTTCGCAGGATCGTATGTTACCCGGCACTGGCGGGCTTCTGCGGCAGCCATGAAGCGGGCGGCATTCGGACAGAAATCGTTTCCCGGCACCGTCTCACCATTCAGCCAGCGATCGCATGTCTCGGTCGCAGGGCAACGCCGGCAGCGCCTGCGGACATCCTGCATGTCGATGTCGAGAAGCTCGTTCGGGTTCCTGGCCTTCGTTTTGTCAATGCCACAAGTCAGCATCATGCGGTACATACGGCGATTGGACACGACGGCGTGAAGTGAGTTGAGAATGATAATCATCACGCCGACGGCACCGATGATGACTACCGTAACCGTGATGTAAGATTCGACGCCGTCCATGTTCCGTCCTCCATGCGATCACGCGACAAAGCCGCGCGCCTCGTAAGGATGTACATTGTCGTTTGAGCCTGTAACTCAGGTCTACGAACTGGGTCTCAGATCGTCAGACAGCCGTTCACTGGCGCTCGATCTTTGCAGGATCATTACGAAGTGCAGTCTCAATCAAACTCCGCCGCTCTTTAATCACGACTCTGGTGTTTCGGCAGGTTATTTTCTTGAGGCAACATGGGTCACAGACAGTGCCCACTTTGGTGCCCAAACCAGGATCGCTTACCGTCACTCAAGAGCACCCCGGTAAAGGTGTCAGGTTTATTTATCGACGAAACAAATAAACCTGACACCTTTTCTTTGACATCGTCTATTTATGGCCAGTTGGCACCCCTGGCTTGTTGCAAACTATGGATTCACTTCACAACCAGCCAAATCTGGAAACTCAGGACGAGAACACAACCGACCATCCCCACCAAGGGCAACCAATTCGGCAAACGCGGCCCTTCGCCGTCCAGGTCAGGAT
>QNFK01000340.1 GCA_003645495.1 Gammaproteobacteria bacterium | reverse complement strand
GACCAGGGATGCCGCGGCACGATTCAGCTCGATTTGGTAGCCATCTACGATCGTATCTGAACCAGTTTCGAATTTGACGCTCGGCAAATCAATGACCGCGAGAATCTGGCAGCCACCTGAGTCAACACGTGCACCAAGATTAGTTTCAAGACATTCGTCGACGGAATTCTTGTAGCCATCGACGTCCTGATCATCACTACAACCCACCGCATTCACGATCGCGCCACGGGCGGTGTTCGGACATTGATCGTCATCATCACCAACACCATCGAAGTCGCTGTCTCTTGGGCAACCGCGTGCATTGACGGATTGTCCCACCGGTGTACCCGGGCAGACGTCGGCGCTGTTCATGATGCCATCATTGTCGTCATCACCGTCACGCCATACCGGCGCGGCGACTACTTCTGTCTTTTTGCCGAAGGAGTACTGAATACCCAGCGAGGTAATTGGATCTGTGTAGGTAACCGTATTGTAAAGCTCGAAACGCTGGCGATACTCCAGTCGCAAAGAGACCGGGCTCTCACCAAAACGATACATTACACCTATACCAAGATTCGCTAACGCGGAGGTTTCCGTCTCAAGCACATTCGAGGAGGTTCTCATGATGCCGGTGCCGGCCAGGACATACGGCGACAAGCGCGTGTCGGGTCCCAGCGAAAACAGCACATTCGCGGTTAAGTCCACGATGTCAATGTCCTGAAAAAAGCCAGGCATATCCGCGTAGCCAAGCACACCCTCGACAAACACGCGCGGTGAAAGTTTCCAGCCAACAGTAATCTGACCACCCATAACATCATCGGCGGCCCGGTCCGGATCGTCATCGACGTAGGTGAGTGCGGGCGTTACGTACATCTCGGCGGCGTTTACAGCAGGGCCTGCCAAACAAAAGATTCCGAGCAAGATCGCTGCTCGCAAGAACGTGCCGTTAACCATCAATATCGCTCCGAACTAAATGGGCTGGGGTGTGATCCGTGCATATGGGCGAGGCCTGTCAGCTCGGCACAGATTATCGCTGAATCTGTGCCCGCTCTATTAGTAGTTATACCGGCCCGCTCGTAGGCAATTGCAACCATATTACGTCTTGTCTATATGGTCCAGACTACAGGACGAGCAGGAATTTCAGAATACCCGCAGGAACGTGTTTTTTGCTTCTTAAACAAGTAGTTAAGGATTGAATGCGTAACGACCTGCTGCTGCTGAATTGCTTACCGGAGAAATCCGCTGCGCCGGAAACGGACGGGTTTACTGGTGCAACTGAATGTCCGTTGGGCATTCGGATACGTGTAGCGGACTATGTTACTCGGACGCGATCGATCGGCCAGTGACCCGAACCTCTTAGCGATTCAGAATTCGCAGCTCTACCCGCCGGTTGGCAACCCTGCCCTCAGCAGTTGTATTGTCAGCGATGGGCTCCGCTTCGCCGTAGCCTCGTGAAGTCAGGTTGGCGGGATTCGCACCGTAGGTAATCAGGTAATTCAGCACCGTATTAGCGCGGCTTTTTGAAAGCATCAGGTTGTACCCGTCAGCGCCGGAGCTATCGGTGTGCCCGGCAACCTCCACGATGAAGTCCTGATTCAGGCGTAGTGTCGCAGCGGCATCGATAATTACTGACTCCGCACCTGGCAAAAGCTGATCTGAGTTCGACTCGAAACTCACGCCGGACAATTCGATGACTGCACGGATCTCGCAGCCCTTTGAGTCAACACGGGCACCAGCACTCGTAACCGGACACTGATCAATATGATTGGGAACACTGTCGTGGTCATTGTCGGGTTCGCAACCAGTGGCGTCGACAATTGCGCCTCTTGGGGAATTCAGACAACTGTCCAGATCATCAGCCACGCTATCGCCATCACTATCGAGCGGGCAACCACGTGAATTGACGCTTTGACCTGCGGGCGTAGTCTGGCAGACGTCACTCTTTTCCAGGACACCGTCGCGATCCGAGTCGCGCTCCACCGGCTCTGGTATGGGCATGACATATGCTGCTTTGCCGAATGTGTATTGCAAGGCAAGTGAGGTTATTTGATCCGTGTACGTTATCGCATTGAAGAGTTCAAAACGCGTCCGCCACTCAAGGCGTAAAGATAGCGGGCCCTCACCAAAACCGTACATTACGCCAATACCGAGATTAGCCAGTGCTGAAGTCTCATTCTCAACCGCAGCCGAGTAGGTTTTCATGATGCCGGTACCGGCCAGGACGTACGGCGACAAGCGGGTATCGGGTCCCAGCGAAAACAGCACATTTGCGGATAATTCTGCGACGTCAACGTCGACATAGCCGGTCATTACCGCATAACCGGCGACACCCTCCACAGTCACCCGTGGCGACAGTTTCCAGCCAACACCAATCTGACCACCAGTAACGTCGTCGGCAGCGCGCTTGGGGTCGTCATCAATATAGTTAAAAGATGGCGTGACGAACATTTCGCCGGCATTTGCAGCAGACACTGCAACGAGCGAAATACCGAGAACCATCAGTACTTGTAATGATGAGCGTTTGCCCACTGACTTTTCTCCAAACTGGATAGAACGGTGACAAATGATTATGTCTTGCGGGGTTTATTCAAACTGCCAACCACATCACAGTTCCAGGCATGGCCTGACCATACATTTTGTTTTGTAATCAACTACTTATGTGGGTTCTCGTCGCGGACGCGACAGACGCGGGCCAAAGGGACAATGGCCCTAGTGCAAATCCGTAATCGTAGCCTTTATACCCCAGCCGCCAAATGCCTCAGATACTGCAATCCAGATCTCATTCTCGCCGGCGTGCAGGGGTAGCACGACGCTATCAAACAAACCAATAGTTCCCAGGTAACGATAGTCTCGCGTCAGGTAACTGTTGTTACCCTTATATATGAGCGTGTCGTTGACAAACACCGCCACGGCGTCGCTGTAACCAAACTCCAATTCCTTCACGCCAGGTTGTTCCGCGGTCACAACGACACGCGCGAATACCGTATTACTGCTCTCCCCCAAACCATTGACGCGTGCCAGGTTTGTGATGCCTGTGCTTTCCGCACTCAGCTCAGCCCAGGTTCGACCTGATTTTTGTTCCGCACCCAGTTCAGCAATCCCCTTGAGCGACGCACCATCAAAAACATCCGATACTTGCCAGGCGGTAACGAGCCCTTCGTTCACTTCTGCTGATTTCGGTCCCGACGCCGGAAACTCGTAAGCATTAGCGAGCGTGGTTACTTTGAAGTTCGCGAAATGCACCGATGAGAAGTTTGCTGAGTTCACGCCGATCGCGCCGCTCATCTCGTCTCTCTTTAGATTGTCTATGTGCAGCACCGGTTCATCCGAGTCGATATAGACCTTCGCTTTCGATCCGGCGAAGATAATTTTGACGTGCATCCACTCGT
>QNFK01000339.1 GCA_003645495.1 Gammaproteobacteria bacterium | reverse complement strand
GGCTTATAACGCAGGGCCCGCGAAAATTCAGCGTCTTCGCAGACAAGCAGAGGCCGAAGGTCATGATCCGAACCTCTGGATGGAGAATGTTGAGCTGGTAGTGGCGCGAAAAGTGGGCCGCGAAACCGTCAATTACGTGCGCAATGTCTTCAAGTACTACGTCGCCTACCGGATGGCTTGGGAAGCAATGGAGTCCCGCAAGTCCATTGGCGAGGTGAAGTCACTCGATCTGACCAAGCCTGTCGAGGCCAATTAGCAGCCTGTCAAATAAACAGCGCTTTTCAACAAGCTGCTAGTAAGCTACTGCTCCACCATCTTCCGCACGCGGATCGGCACCGCCCGAGAAAACACCAGTTTCCGGATCACGATAGACGGCCATCGCCGAACCTATGGCGCCGGTTTCAACTATCGTGTGGCCTCTGGTTTCATAAAGCGCAAGCGAGTCTGGTGACACCACTCCTTTTTCAATGAACGTTCGGTCGGGCAGCCATTGATGGTGAATCCGGCCGGCATCGAGTGCTCGCGCGATATTCATACCATGGTCGATGACATTCAGAATGGTTTGCAGCGTCGTATTGATAATCGTCTTGCCACCCGGTGTTCCTGTGGCAAACAGCGGCACGCCATTTTTCGCAACGATTGTTGGTGTCATGCTGGACAGCATGCGTTGCTCGGGCCGAATCTGATTTGGTTCGGTACCGATGACGCCGCGTTCGTTGGTAACCCCTGGTTGTGCATTGAAATCACCCATCTCGTTGTTCAGCAGGAAGCCCGCACCTTCGACAACAATCTTGGTGCCATAACCGTGCTCAAGCGTATAGGTAAGAGAAACCATGTTGCCGTCTTTGTCAGCGACCGAAAAATGTGTGGTCTGGTCGCTTTCGTACACTTCAGCAAATCGTGCGGGGTCACTTTCCGAGGCATGATCCGGGTCGATAGTTGCGCGCTGTTTTTCCGCGTGCTCTTTTGAGGTAAGGATTTCGACCGGAATGTATTCATTGAGGTCAGGGTCACCCAGGAAGTTTGCACGATCGGCATAGGCACGCCGCATCGCTTCAGTGAGCAGGTGCAGGTAAAGGCCTGAGTTGTGACCGATTTCTTTGAGGTCAAAACCTTCCAGTATGTTCAGCATCTGCACGATAACGACGCCACCAGAGCTTGGTGGCGGCATGCTGATAATTTCATGCCCCCGGTATGTGCCACGAATCGGCTCCCGTTCAATTGCCTCGTATTTCTCGAGATCTTCGCGAGTAATGATGCCGCCGTTCTTCTTCATGAAGTCCGCGATCAGGCGAGCTGTTTTGCCTTTGTAAAAACCGTCCTTGCCTTTCTCCTGAATGCGCTCGAGGGTCTCGGCCAAATCATCCTGTACCCAGATTTCGTCAGGTTGATAAAATGAGCCATCTTCGTGCAGAAAGATTTTTCCCGAACTCGGGTACTTGTCCCACGAAACTTTGTGGTATTTGAATGAGTCATGCAGGTGCCAGCTGATCGGTATGCCATTTCGTGCGAGGTCGATAGCAGGTTGCAGCAGGTCTTCCCAGGGCAATGAACCCAGTCGCTGATGCACCAGCTCAAGACCGGCGACGGTGCCGGGGACACCGACCGCAAGAATGCCGTCATGGTTCGAGTTGTCCCGCACATTTCCGTCTTCATCGAGATACATGGTTTTGGTTGCAGCGAGTGGTGCTTTCTCGCGAAAATCGAATGCGGCTGTCTCGCCGTTAACCCCGTGATAAATGAGGAAGCCGCCGCCGCCGATATTTCCTGCGGTTGGCCAGGTGACGGCCATCGCAAATGCGGTAGCGACAGCAGCGTCGACGGCATTGCCGCCTTGCTTCAGTGTTGCAACGCCAACTTCAGATGCGATCGCAGATGAAGAGGCTACGACGCCGTTATTGCCGCGAACAGGATGCCTGCTGGTAGCCTCGACGGTGATGGCACCAAACAGCACCAGTGTGCTGATTGTGGCGATGAATATAGTACGGAATCTGGACTGCATATTGATTATGTCCTGCGAAAAATTGAAGAGGCCTGGCATTTTGCGAAATGGCAACAGATATCGGCCGACAAGCATACCCAAATGGCCGGGAATCGTATCTCAGCAGTTTTACGTATGCGACGATTGCGGGCGTAACTGTTGCGCATAGTATAGTGAGCGCATGTCGGACCCTTCCGCAGCCTCACTGCTACCCGTAATTGTTACCCTGATTATTGCGCTGACGGCTCGCAACGTACTGGTAGGGTTGTTTTCCGGCGTATTGGTCGGCGTTGCGATGGCCACTGACGCCTCGCCGCTTCTCTTCGTTCCAACGTTGGTGAAAGACTTCATCGTGCCCGAAGTTGCCGACACCTATAACGCCAGCGTCCTCGTGTTACTGGTCTTTATCGGCGGTTTCGTCAAGTTGATTGAATATTCCGGCGGCGGCACTGCATTTGCCCGTACAGCAGTCCGTTGGGTCTCGGGCAAGGCACGCGCGCAGCTGGCATCCTGGCTTGGCGGCATCATGATCTTCTTTTCGGATCTCGGCACCCCGCTAATTGTTGGGCCGGTCTTTCAGCCATTGATGGATCGCTTGCGAATCTCCCGGCAAAAACTGGCATTCATTCTTGACTCCACTTCGTCACCGGTCGCCATCCTCATCCCGTTTATTGGCTGGGGTGTATTCATCATGAGCGTGATTGCCGATGCGTTTTCGGCAAATAATATCGTTATGTCGGAGTGGGATGCTTTTGTCGCTGCCATTCCGTTTCAGCTTTACGCCTGGCTGGCGATTACGATGGTGCCTGCGTTGACGGTTGTGCGTTTCGATTACGGAGCGATGGCGATCGCTGAGCAGGAAGCGGCGTCGAAACAAGAGGCGCTGCCACTGGTGGCTACAGTGACCTTTGAAAAGGCCGGTGCGGCAAAGCCAATACTGGTCTGGCTACCGTTATTGGTTCTCGGCGCAACCCTGTTCGGCACGCTTGCCCATTTCGGTTTTCCATTCAAGCAGGTCGCAGGTACGGATTTTCGGGCGAGCCTCTCTGCTGCCTATTTTCTCGCCGCAGTGGTACTCGTCATTCTGATGGTAAGTATGGGCGTGAAAAAGTTACTGGATACCTTTGGTAGTTACATCGAAGGCATGACCGGCATGATGGCGATTGCAGCAACCCTGGTGCTGGCGTGGACGCTGGGTAGTGTCAGCGAGGCATTGGGGACGGGAGCGTACGTTGCCGAGCTTGCACGTGAAGGACTGTCCGGCAGCTTGTTGCCAGCCGTAATATTTCTGCTCGCCGGAATAATATCTTTCGCGACCGGATCGTCCTGGGGCACGATCATCATCATGATGCCGCTTGCGATACCTGCGGCTGAGGCAACCGGAGCAG
>QNFK01000338.1 GCA_003645495.1 Gammaproteobacteria bacterium | reverse complement strand
GTTTGTCAGAGTAGTCATATAACAAGCGTGCGCCGCGTGATCCGAGTGCACCGTCGTAATAGGCCTTGACCGTGCGCGTCACGAGCATGCTGTCGTTGTCCTTATCCGGTCCTTTAGCTATCCATTTGCGTATCAGGTCCTCGTCGCGCAGTGACAACATCGCGTATACGCGGATCGGCAATTCATTGGCTGCTTCAAGCTCCTCAAGGATGCTCATTCCCATGCTATGGATGCCGGCTTCATGCACACCAACATAGCCATCCTCCGCCATCTGGTTCAGCCCTTTAAGCAGTTGTTGCGTCATAGCCTCGCGTGAAGGTGCCGGCACGCCGCTGTCCAGGAGTTCAATGCCGCGATTCAGGAACAGCCCGTTGGGCTGGCCGTCGGCACCGAGGCGCATCTCTCCTCCAGTTGGTACTTCGGTGTCTGCTGTAATGCCGAGAGACTCCAGTGCCATTTGATTGGCCCAACCACTAAAGCCATGCAAACTACGCAGAAAAACTGGATGGTCCGGTACTAATTCACTTAGCAGCGCCTTGTCTGGATATCGATTCGCCCAAGCACCTTCATCCCAGCCGGCACCGATAATCCACTCGCCTTTTGGCACCGACTTCGCTCGTTCGACGACGAGTGCTACAACCTCTTCCTCAGTTGCAACGTCAATCAGGTTGACACGCTCCAGCAAGGCGCCCAGTTCGAAGACATGCGTATGTGAATCAACCAGGCCAGGAAGAACCGTCGCACCAGCGAGATCGATGACCCGCGTCGTCTCCCCTTTGTGTTGCATAGCTTCCTTGCTACCACCAACGAAAACGATCTCGCCACCTTTGGTAACAACGGCAGTTGCATCCGGCTGCCAGCCGCGATCGTCGTGCGGCGCGTCGGCGGCCACGGTACCGTCCGTCGCCGGCTCGTCCCAGTCCAGGGTATACACACGACCATTGATCAGGATCAGGTCTGCCTCATCCGATCCGGGTTCTCCGGCCGGCTCGCTTGAACAACCAGATATCAGCAGCAGGGTAAGGATCCCAAAAATCGGTTTAATACTGTTCATTGCATGCGCCTTTGTATGAATCGGACTATATTTTGTCCACGTCGGCACCGTATCTCAGCAAGCACAGGAAATCGACTGGAAGAGGGGCTATTGACAATCAGCTCGCAAGATTGGACGCTCGACGGACAGATAAAAACAATAAGGTGCGCCAAAATGTCAGATTCCGGATTCGCGCAGCAACGCCTGCTTCCCACGCTCATTCTACTGCTCTTGCCATTGCTCTCATCAGCAGCACTGGACGCGGACTTGCTCAAAGGCCTCTCGGCACGCGCCATCGGGCCGGCGACGGTCGGCGGCCGTATTGCGGCTATCGATGCGGTCGTGTCAGACCCAAATCGCATCATTATCGGCGCCGCGACCGGCGGTGTCTGGATGTCCAACAACGGTGGCCTGACCTGGGATGCGGTATTCGATGAGGAAGCGGTGGCCTCGATCGGTGCCATTGCTATCAACCAATCGAATCCTGACATTATCTGGGTCGGCACTGGCGAAAGTAACGTGCGCAATTCCACCTCGATTGGCGGCGGCGTTTACAAGTCGGTGGATGGCGGCAAAACCTGGACTTTGACCGGCCTCGCCGATAGCGAACGAATCGACCGAATTGCATTGCATCCGGACAACCCGGACATCGCCTACGTCGCAGCGTTGGGAACACTATGGGGTCCAAACGAAGAACGCGGTGTCTACAAGACCACGGATGGTGGCGATTCCTGGGAACGTATTTTATACGTTGACGACAAGACCGGCGCGACAGACATCAAGATGGATCCGTCAAACCCGGACAAGCTCTATGCAGGTATGTGGCAGTTTCGACGTTGGCCATACCAGTTCAAATCGGGTGGCCCCGGATCCGGCGTCTATGTCTCAAATGACGCTGGTAAATCCTGGAAACACAAAACCGAAGAAGATGGCCTGCCCAAAGGTGAGCTCGGCAGGACCGTATTCGCGATCTCCGCGGCCGAACCGAAGCGTGTCTATCTGCTGGCAGAAGCAAAGAAAAGCGCGCTGCTGGTATCTACAGATGGCGGCGAGTCGTGGAGTAAGATCAACGAGGAATACAACGTAGCCGATCGACCGTTCTATTACAGCGAGATTGCTGTCGATCCGCAAAACGCCAATCGCGTCTACAACATTGCAACGCGACTTCGTGAATCCATTGATGGCGGAAAGAACTTTACGTTCAACGCAGCAATCGATTGCTGCGCAGCCGGCAACACGGTGCATATCGACAGCCACGCTTTCTGGATAAACCCAGCCGATTCGCGACACATAATCATTGGTAACGACGGTGGCCTGGCAATAACCCGTGATCGTGGGGTTAGCTGGAGATTTGTCCGCAATCTTCCGCTGGCACAGTTCTATCATGTTGCAGTGGACAACGAGGTGCCTTACAACATTTATGGTGGCCTGCAGGACAACGGCTCGTGGCGTGGCCCGTCAGAAGTCTGGGAAAACGCCGGTATTCGCAACCTGCATTGGCAGGAAGTCGGCTTCGGCGACGGCTTTGATACGTTACCCGATCCGGAGAACTCACGGCGTGGCTACGTCATGTCGCAGGGCGGCAATCTCTTTAGCTGGGACCTCGATACAGGCGAGCAGCGCTATATCCGACCGGATCCACCGGCCCCCGATGTCGAGCTGCGCTTCAACTGGAACGCCGCTATTGAACGGGATCCGTTTAACCCGGCGACGATCTATTACGGCAGCCAGTTCGTACACAAATCGACTGACCGTGGCCACAGCTGGAGAGTCGTCAGTGGCGACATGACATCAAACAATCCTGACCTGCAGACATACAAGGAAAGTGGCGGCGTAACTTATGACGTTACCGCTGCAGAGAATTACACGACGCTGGTCTCGATTGCCGCAAGCAAACTCGAACGTGGCGTTCTGTGGATTGGCTCAGACGACGGACGCATACACGTCAGCCGCGACGGCGGCGAATCCTGGAATCGTGTTGATGAACGTGCGCGCGACGTTCCGGCAGGAGCCTGGGTGCCGATGATCGTGCCGTCCTCGCACGACGCTGGTACCGCATATGTGGTTTTCGATGATCATCGGCGCGGCAATATGAATACCTATGTATACCGTGTTGAGAACTACGGACAAGATTGGCACGCATTGCAGACGGATGAGATTTCCGGGTACGCGCTCTCGATACTGCAGGATCACATCGATCCCGAGCTGTTGTTCCTCGGCACTGAGTTCGGCCTGTATATTTCCGTCGATGCCGGTGACAGCTGGAGCAAATTTACAGCAGGCGTTCCCACCGTGTCGGTCATGGACATGGCAATACAGGAACGCGAAAACGACCTCGT
>QNFK01000337.1 GCA_003645495.1 Gammaproteobacteria bacterium | reverse complement strand
CACTGTTCCGCGAGAAAGAGAGCGCACAGATTACCTTGCGTTCGATTGGCGACGGCGTAATTACGACGGACGCCGATAGTAATGTCGAGTACTTTAACCCGCTTGCCGAGGAACTCACCGGCTGGAAAGTTGATGATGCCAGCGGGCGGCCAATCGACGAGATATTTCGTGGTTTCCATGAAGAGACCTGCGAGCCGCTGGAGAATCCACTCGCAGTATCGATCCGCCGCAGTCGCGCAATTAAATCGGTGCGACCGACGCTATTGATTCGGCGCGATGGCAACGAGCTGTATATAGAGAGTACGGCCTCACCGATTCGCGATGGCAAGGGTGATGTGACTGGCGGTGTGCTGGTATTCCATGACGTCAGTGAGTCACGGGAACTGAATCGTCGCCTTAGCTATCACGCGAGTCACGATATCCTCACAGGGCTGGTCAATCGTGCTGAATTTGAGTCGCGCCTGGAGCGCGCGCTGAAAAGTGCCAAGGCGAGAGAGACCTCGTATGCATTGTGTTATCTGGACCTGGATCAGTTCAAGATCGTCAATGATTCCTGCGGACATAGTGCGGGTGACGCGCTTCTGGGCCAGCTGGGTGCATTACTGAAATCGAAGATACGCTGGCGCGATACGCTGGCGCGACTTGGCGGCGACGAATTTGGTGTTTTGCTTGAGAGCTGCAGCCTGGAGCAGGCAATCGAGACCGCTGAAGCATTACGAGTTGCCGTCGGCGAATTCAAATTCATGTGGGATGATCGCAGTTTCCGCCTTGGTGTCAGTATTGGTGTCGTGCCGATCACCGCAGACAATGAAGATGTCGCGGCGTTAATGAGCGCAGCGGATAGTGCCTGTGCTGCAGCCAAGGAAGCAGGTCGCAACCGCATCCACAGCTATCAGGAAAACGACATCGACCTGATGCGTCGTCGCCGCGAGATGCAATGGGCGGCACGTATTAACAACGCGCTTGAGGAAAATCGTTTCGAACTGTATCGACAAACAATTATGCCGTTGCAGACACCGGAGGAGGGCGCGCACTATGAAATACTCTTGCGTATGCGCGATGAGAACGGCGGCATCATCGCGCCAGGCCTCTTTATCGAGGCGGCCGAACGTTACAGCATTACTCCCAATATTGATCGATGGGTTATCAAAAACGCATTTCGTTGGTTAGTCTCTGAGGCCGACGAACGCGAGCGACTTGCGCTTTGCTCGATCAACTTGTCCGGACTTAGTTTCAGCGATGAAAAATTTCTTCCGTTCGTCGTTGAACAATTTCAAATGAGCGGCCTGGATGCAACCAAGATCTGTTTCGAAATTACAGAAACCGCAGCTATCGCAAGTTACTCACAGGCAAACAGATTTATTAATGCATTGAAGGAGCTGGGTTGTAAGTTCGCGCTCGATGACTTCGGCACCGGATTGTCATCATTCGGTTACCTGAAACACTTCCCGGTCGATTTTCTCAAGATCGACGGAAGTTTCGTGAAGGAAATCCTGCATGATCCGATTGACAGGGAAATGGTTCGTTCGATTAATGAAATTGGACATCTCACAGGCAAGAAGACAATTGCCGAGTTTGCAGAGAATGAAGAAATCATCACGATGCTCAAAGGCATGGGTGTCGACTATGCGCAGGGCTATGGCGTCTCCGAACCCAAGCCAGTAACCCGCGCTGTCTCTGAAGACCCGGTTAACACCAAGCCTGGCTAGCAACCTCAGCCGGGAATTGCCTCAGTCCATAATCAAACTGTGGGAACGGCTTTAGCCGCGAATAGCCGAGAAATTGCGATACCCACTGCAGCACGCCCACACCATGATCAAGCAATGGTGGGCCACAACCGACATAGCAAAAATCTCCGCAAACACCGTTATTCTGCAAGTGGTCACATATACCTGGTAACCACTACGTGCATCGCACGAAATCCAATATTCGAAAATACCATGCTCGGCGGTATCGTCGTGAATGAAATCAGGCAATCAGATGAAGCGCGGAGAACGTACACCTTTGCGTACGTTGTCATGCCAGACCACCTGCATTGGCTGTTTCAGGTGCAGCAGAGCGGTTCGTTGTCATCAATTGTTCAGCGGGTCAAAGGACGATCTGCATTTCAAATCAATAAATTGCGGAACCTCTCTGGAGCGATATGGCAACCGGGATACCATGATCGAACATTAAGAATTGATGAGTCTCTGGAAAAGGTTGGCAACTACATCGTTGCCAATCCGGTGAGGGGAGGGATTGTTAAGGATATCGAAGACTATCCGTTGTGGGATCTTATGTGGCGACGGCGAGGGGCGGGGATTCGCGGCGTCTTGACTCTTGTGCAACTCTTTACGCTGCAACCACACACAATTGTTTAGACAGCCGCTCCCACAGATTGGTAGTACTTTAAAGCATTGCCAGTGGGGATGACGATGCAGTTCTTTTTGAGCAGGCAGATTTAGGTGGGACTGGCAGAAACCTGTGGGAGCGGCTTTAGCCGCGAATAGAGATGACTTACACACTTACCTATTCATTTAACAGATCACCATAAGTCTCACGCAAAACATCCTTCTGCACCTTCGACATTGTATTGCGTGGCAATTCATCAATAAAAACAATATTTTTCGGAACCTCCCACAGTTTGGTGGTGCTAAGAAGCATTTCCAGTGAAGATGATCCTGCAGTTCTATTTGGGTAGGCAGATTGGGTGGGACTGGCAGAGACCTGTGGGAGCGGCTTTAGCCGCGAATGGAGGTGATTTACACGCACACCTATTTATCTACCAGTCCATCGTAAGTCTCACGCAAAACATTCTTCTGCACCTTGGACATCGTATTGCGTGGCAACTCATCAATAAAAACAACATTCTTCGGAACCTTGAAATTCGCCAGCTCTTTCTTACACGCGTTTATTATTTCCGTATTTCCTATCTCGCTGCCTGATTCCTTTACAACAACTGCAACGACAACCTCGCCAAGATCAGCATGCGGAATGCCGATTACTGCCGACTCACTTACCCCGGGCAAATCGTCAATGAATAATTCCACTTCTTTCGGGTAAACATTCAGGCCGCCTGTAATAACGACGTCCTTTGCTCTGCCAACAATAGACACGTAACCGTCCTGATCAATGCAACCCTTGTCACCCGTTTCGAAGAATCCATCATCGGTAAAGTCCTGCTCTGTTTTGTCCGGCATTTTCCAGTAGCCGATAAATACATTCGGGCCCTTGACCTGCAGATTGCCGACTTCTCCGGCATCAACTACAGCACCTTTATCATCGGTTATTCGAACAGTAACGCCGGGCAGCGGTGGACCGACGGTGCCGGCTTTGCGTTCACCGTGCAGTGGATTGGACGTATTCATGTTGGTTTCGGTCATGCCATAACGTT
>QNFK01000336.1 GCA_003645495.1 Gammaproteobacteria bacterium | reverse complement strand
TTCGAAACACGGGGGTCGGATGCATAGTCGTTGGAATCCAGTGCGATGGCGAGCGGTAACGATGGCGACATGGTTCCGCCTTGCAGGTGCCACAATCGTGACTGGCGCAGTACGCTATCGCTGTCGGGCTCGAGTCGCAGTATGCCGGTCTTCGCCGCGACATCGGCCAGGCGATGATCGTCTGGTACAAACACCGGTACACCGGCGGATAACAAGGCCGACCAGCCAGGCAGCTCAGACAATTCAGTCATTTCCGGTGGCTGAGCCATGATGATGCGCTCTACCTCGTGTGCCTTGAGAGCATTGAGAAGCTGGCCAAATTGCCCGTTGATCTCAGCGTCGGACTTGTCGGACGGGTTAATGCTGACAATGACACTATTATTCAGTGGCTCATTTTTTACCCGTGTCGCAACCTGGTCGTACAGGAAATTGTCCGCGGCAACGAACCACGGTGCTCCTGGTCCGAAAACCAGGACCAGCAATACGCTGACAAAGCTGAGAACGACCAGCCGGTCGCGTTGTATTTTTTGTTGCTTATTCAATAGTGGGCTTCTCTACATAACGTGGGCAGTATAGAAAATAGCAAGCCTTTTTAATGAGATACGGTTAGCATTTTTCGAGCCGTGAATGCCTTGACGGCGGTGCTATGATTGGGATTCTGCTACCGCATAAGTGGGCAAAAGGGTGCAAATCCAGTAACTTGATCAACCGGTAAAGATAATCAGGGTTGAATTTTGAAGAATTCGAGGGGAATTTGAGTGGCGCGAGCGAATACAGCGTTTGTTTGCAACGATTGTGGCGCTCACGCTGTGAAATGGCAGGGCCAGTGTCCGGAGTGTGGGGCATGGAATTCGCTCGGCCAGACTACTTTGTCTCCACGCAGCAAAAACAAGGCGGGTGGCACCGAACCTGTTGCGTTAGGTTCGCTCTCAGAGGATTCAGAGACGCGCTACCCAACCGGTTTCGCGGAGTTTGACCGGGTTCTGGGTGGTGGCCTCGTGCCGGGCTCAGTCGTACTCCTTGGCGGCGATCCTGGTATTGGTAAATCAACACTGTTGCAGCAGGTAGCGGCGCAACTTCCTGCTGAACTGGTCACCTGTTATGCGACTGGTGAGGAATCATTGCGACAGATTGCACAGCGTTCCCAGCGGCTCGGCGTCGACAATCCGTCGCTGCGATTGCTTTCGGACACCTCGCTGGAGAATATTCTCGAGCAAGCGATGGCCGGGCAATCGCGAGCCCTCATAATTGATTCGATCCAGACCATGGCGACGGCAGATGTGCCCTCTGCACCGGGTTCGGTGACGCAGTTGCGTGAGTGCGTAAGTCGTATCGTGCAGTTCGCCAAACAGCGCGAAGTTTCCGTTTTGCTCATCGGGCATGTGACGAAGGAGGGCGCGATTGCCGGTCCAAGGGTCGTCGAACACATGGTCGATACCGTTTTATATTTCGAAAGTGATCCGGCGAGTCGTTACACAATCGTTCGCGCAGTGAAGAATCGCTTTGGCGCCAGTAGCGAGATGGGCGTGTTTGCGATGACTGAAAGCGGTTTTCGCGAAGTTACGAATCCGTCGGCGATATTTTTGTCGCGCGGTCACACGGGTGATGCCGGCAGTATTGTCTCTGTTACCTGGGAAGGTAGTCGAC
The DNA here is from genome assembly GCA_003645495.1 of Gammaproteobacteria bacterium. Classification (GTDB taxonomy): domain Bacteria; phylum Pseudomonadota; class Gammaproteobacteria; order Steroidobacterales; family Woeseiaceae; genus SZUA-117. The sequence continues at coordinate 1,729 of QNFK01000336.1, read as the reverse complement.
CGTTGTTAGTTGAAATCCAGGCGTTGGTCGCTGACGCGAACAGCACGCCAAAACGCCTGGCGCAGGGCGTTGACCAAAATCGGCTGGCGCTACTCCTGGCGGTGTTGCAAAGGCACGGTGGCATCACGCTATCGGGAGAAGACGTTTTCATAAATGTCGTTGGTGGACTGCGCATTGGTGATACCTCTGCAGATTTGCCCTCGCTTTTGGCGATCGTCTCAAGTTTTCGCGATCGTCCCTGCAAAGCGAAGATGTTGAGCTTCGGTGAAATCGGTCTTGCTGGCGAAGTGCGCCCGGTGCGATTCGGGACTGAGCGAATCATGGAAGCGGCGAAACAGGGTTTTACGTTTGCGATTGTGCCCACAGCAAATGTGCCGCGTAAAAAAATTCCGGGAATTGAAGTAATCGGCGTACGCAAACTCGACGAGGCGCTGGAGCAGGCAATTTCGTAGAAAGGATTGCGCGCGAGTCAGTCGGCAACTCTTCTGCGTCGATCTTCGCTGACATGAACGCGCGCCAGTTGAACCTTGTTTTCTTTGGTCTCGATAATCTCGATAGGATAGCCTTCGATTTTAAGACCTGTACCCGAGTCCGGAATGGTTTCGAGGTATTCAAGCACGAGGCCATTTAACGTTTTCGGACCGTCGGTCGGCAAACTGCAATTCATGGCGCGGTTCATCTCGCGAATATTTGCGGCGCCATCGACAAGAAATGTATGTTCGCTTTCTCTAACGATTTCATCGTCGTCGTCGGCAGGATCCGTGGTGAATTCACCGACGATTTCTTCGAGAATATCCTCCAGGGTTACGATTCCCTGGATGTCGCCATATTCATCAACGACCAGCGCAAATCGCAGTCGTCCTTTCTGAAATTGCACCAGTTGCGTGCTTAGCGGCGTGCCCTCGGGAACAAAATACGGCTCTGTTAGTAACGATTCAATATCGTCTTTTTCGATTTTTTCCTCGCTGAACAAATTGGCCAGCTTGCGCAAATGCAGGATGCCGATGACTTGATCAATCGTTTCGCGGTATACGGGTAAACGAGTATGCTCGCTGTTACGGATTAATTCGGCGATCTCCGTAATATCGTCATCAAGATCAATACCAATAATTTCGTTATGCGGCACCATAACGTCGTCCACGCTCACTTTTTCCAGATCCAGGATGCTAACAAGCATCTGGCGGTAACGCCCGGAAATGCGTGTGCCGGCTTCATAAACTACCGTGCGTAATTCTTCGCGGCTTAACGCGTAGCCTTCGGCTTCTCCTTTGCGCTGTCCCAGTAAAAAAAGAACACCGTTAGCCATTAAATTGATCAGCCAAACGAGTGGGTAAAGTATTTTAAGGAGAGGGTAATAGATGAAAGCTGCGGGAAACGCCACCCGTTCCGGATGCAGTGCAGCCATCGTTTTTGGTGCTGTCTCCGCAAATATCAAAACGACAAGCGTGAGCAATGCTGTGCCGATAGCAAAGCCGAGCTCGCCGCCGAGTTGCATGGACACAACGCCGACCAACGCGGAGGCCGAAATATTTACAGCGTTGTTGCCGAGTAATATCAGCCCGATCAGTCGATCAGGACGCTGCAGCAGTTGCTCGGCGAGTTTTGCGCCCTTGTGACCGGCGCGCGCTTTATGGCGCAACTTGTACCGATTCAGGCTCATCAATGCTGTTTCCGAGCCCGAAAAGAACGCGGAAAGAATAAGAAGGACTACAAGCAAGCTAATCAGGCC
>QNFK01000335.1 GCA_003645495.1 Gammaproteobacteria bacterium | reverse complement strand
GCCACCTGGGCCCGCCCGGCCGTGCAGCCGGAGGAGCCCGCGGACCTGCTCGCTGGTACCGATGCGCCTGTCTGTTATGTACTCGAAACCGGCGGGCTTGCGGATACGCTGGCGCTTGAACGCCTGTGCAAGATCCACGGCTTACCTTCGCCGACAGACTCGCTGCAATTTGGCGACAAGAACGAACGTCGGCGGATCGTTGTTTTGCGGCGCAAGCGCGGATTTATTTTTCGGCGTACCAGTGGGCAGGGCTCGATGCGACTTAAGCGGCTGGTCGAAGCCAGTATCGCTGCCGGGGGCAAGGAGCTGCTGCTGGTGCCGGTCGCGATATATTGGGGTCGCTCACCACAGAAAGAACACTCCTGGCTGAGATTGCTGTTTACTGAAAACTGGGACGTCGCCGGCCGTACGCGCAAGCTGCTCACAACCGTTTTCCAGGGGCGCAATACTTTATTAAGGTACAGCGAGCCACTGACATTGAGTTCGATCGTGCAGAACGGGCTGGAGACCGAGATCGCCTTTCGCAAGGTCTCGCGAATTCTTCGGGTCCACTTCCGCCAGCGGCGAGTCGCGACAGTTGGCCCCGACCTGTCGCATCAGCGCACATTGCTTAACCACGTACTTGCAGATCCAAATGTGCGTGCAGCGATCAATGCCGATGCGGGTGACAATGCTGCAAAGATTGAGCAGTCAATGGAGAAGGCGCGCCAGTATGCGCGGGAAATAGCAGCCCATATTTCCTACCCGACTGTCAGGGTCCTGGAGCGATTTCTCGGTTGGGTATGGAACAGGATTTACGATGGCATTGAGCTGCAGCACGTCGATCGACTGCACGAGGTGGCCCGTGACAGCGAGGTCGTTTACGTGCCGTGTCACAGGAGCCACATCGACTATTTACTCCTGAATTACATCGTCTATCACCAGGGTTTGAGCCTGCCGCATGTTGCTGCCGGCATTAATCTCAACATGCCGTTCATAGGGCCAATATTGCGTCGCTGCGGTGCTTTCTTTTTACGCAGAACTTTCAAAGGGAATCGCCTGTACGCGGCAGTATTCAATGCCTACCTGCGGCAAATCCTCGTACGCGGCCACGCGATCGAATACTTTGTTGAAGGTGGCCGCAGTCGCACCGGACGCCTCCTGGAACCGAAGGCGGGCATGCTGGCGATGACTGTCAGTTCTTATGTGCAGGAGCCGCGTCTACCCCTCGTTTTCGTACCAGTCTATTTCGGTTACGAAAAGCTGATCGAAGGTGATTCTTTTATCAGTGAGCTGGGCGGAGCCGCGAAGAAAAAAGAGACGCTGGCCGGCCTGATTCGGTCAGTTAAATCCTTGCGCGAAAATTTCGGCAAGGTCTATGTCAATATTGGCAAGCCAATTCCACTCGACCCGATGCTGGATGCGCGCAGACCCGACTGGCGGGCGAGCGTGGCTAACGATGATGAACGGCCGACCTGGATAAGTGACGTCATCGACGATCTGGGCGACGACATCATGCGTGGCATAAACGCCGCGGCGGCCGTAACACCAATCAGCCTGCTGGCGTCCGTTTTGCTGGAGACTCCGAAACAGACCATGGGCGAGCTTGAATTGCAGCGACAGTTGCAACTCAGCATGAGTTTGCTGCGACGTTTCCGGTACTCAGAATCAGTAACGATTCCGGACTGGTCGCCGGAAGATATTATTGATCACGGAGAGAAACTCAAAGTGATCAGCCGTACTGCCCACCCGCTGGGGGATGTGGTCAGCATGGCCGAACACGAAGCCGTGCTGTTAACTTACTTTCGCAATAACGTGCAGCACCTGTTTGCCGTTCCGGCATCGATCGCGTGTTGTTTCATACAGGGACGGCGCATCGAGCACAGCGAGTTACTGCGCCTTGTGCGCTTGATTTATCCGTTCATGCAGACGGAATTGCGCCTGCAGTGGGATTACGAAGATATCGATGATGTTACCGCAGCGGCAATAGATGCGCTTATCGAAGAGAATATTCTGATTCGTGACGGCAAGTTTCTCGTTCGACCGCCGGCCGGATCGGGCCCGGCTTTTCAGCTAATGATGCTGGGACAATCGATGGTCTCGATGTTGCAGCGTTTCTACCTGGTGATCGCATTGCTCGTGAGAAATGGCTCCGGTACATTGACGCGCGCCAAGCTCGAAGGCCTGTGTCAGAAAAGCGCGCAACGTATGGCGATGATTTATGGCCTGCATTCACCTGACTTCTTTGATAAGGCACTTTTCCGCGACTTCATTAAAATCCTGCGCCAGCGCGACGTCTTGCGGCGCAATGCGTCAGGTTTTCTTGAATTTGATGATGACATCAATCGCATCGGCGAAGATGCACGGCTCGTGCTTGGTGAAGAAATTCGCCACAGTATTTTGTCACTGACTTTTTCGGGCCCAGGGGTTGATCGGGTATGAAGGTTGTTGCGTTTTACCGTTTTACGGATATCGACGATCCCGAGAAGTTGCGCGTGGACCTGCTCGCGTTGTGTCAGGATCATGGGCTGCTCGGTACGCTCCTGGTTGCGAAAGAAGGCGTTAATGGTTCATTGACCGGCAGCGGCGAGTCCGTGCAAGCAGTGTTCGACTGGTTGCAGGAAAGATTGTCGCTTGCGGAGCCGATCGAGGGTCGCTGGAACGAAGCCAGCGAGGCGCCATTTCGTCGCATGCGCGTGAAAATCCGCAGTGAAATCGTCACACTCGGCAGACCTGATATCAGGCCCGACAAACTGACCGGCAAACACATTGGTGCAGATGAGTGGAACGCCCTTATCGCAAGGCCGGATGCGCTGATCATCGATACCCGCAATCATTACGAATTTGAAGTTGGTACTTTTCCGAACGCGGTTGATCCCGGTACTGATAATTTCCGACAGTTTGCAGATTTCGCAAACAAGCTTGACGAGGATGACAAGAAGCGCCCATTGGCGATGTTTTGCACCGGCGGCATACGCTGCGAAAAAGCAACGGCATTGATGCTCGAGCTTGGTTTCGATGAGGTTTACCAGCTGCAGGGCGGTATCCTTAAATACCTCGAAACAGTTGCTGAGGAAAACAATCGCTGGGACGGTGAGTGCTTTGTATTCGATACAAGGGTCGCCGTAGATCGCGATCTTGCCGAGGGCGGCTATGTGCAATGCCACGCCTGTCGGCGCCCGTTGAGCGATGAAGATGTGAAATCCGCCGATTATCGCGAGGGCATTTCGTGTCCGCGGTGCGTAAATTCCGCTACACCGGAACGGGAGGAGCGACTTGCGGAGAGACAAAAGCAGGTAGAGCTGGCAAGAGAGCGCGGTGAGGCGCATATCGGAGCCGTAATTGATTGAATTCTCTGAAATTACCTGCCCGGAATGTGGTCATACAGAGCGGCAACGAATGCCACTGAATGCCTGTCAGTACTATTATGACTG
>QNFK01000334.1 GCA_003645495.1 Gammaproteobacteria bacterium | reverse complement strand
GCGCTGACATCTAGCATCAGTGCCGTCGCGCTCGCGGTCCAGATCGACGAATAGGTACCGACAACGATACCGACGATCAGCGCAATGGAGAACGGCCGAACTGTCTCGCCACCCAGCAACAATAATGCAACCAACACGACAAGTGTCGTGACTCCGGTGATGATCGTACGTGCCAGCATTTCGTTGATGGAGATGTTCATCGCCTCTTCCGCCGACGCACCGCGTAACGAGACGAAGATTTCCCGGATACGATCGAATGCAACCACGGTATCGTTGAGCGAATAACCAACGACCGCCAGCACAGCAGCGACTACGGTCAGATCAAAGGTGATGCCGAATATGGAAAAGAAGCCTACTGTCACAATGACATCGTGTGCCAGTGCTGCCACCGCGCCTGCTGCGAATTTCCATTGGAAGCGAAACATCACATAGGCAAAAATCATCAGCAGGGCAAATATCATTGCCAGCCCACCCTGCTCCGTCAGCTCCTCGCCAACCTGGGAACTGACAATAGCTACGCTGCGAAGATCAACCGCGGGGTTGTCGGCAGCAAGAATTCCGCTCAGCGAATCGCGGATAGCGTCGGCATCTTCACCAGGCTGTGGCGGCAGGCGAATCTGGACATCCGTTGCCGGGCCAAACGTATTGACCTGCATATTCGCAAAACCGGCATCGCCCAGAATCTGCCGGATATTGGCGATGTCCGCCGCCTCCGGATAACCAACCTCAAGCAATACGCCTCCCGTAAAATCGATACCGAAATTCAGGCCACGAGTCGACAGGGAAGCGATGGAAATAAGCACCACGAGGACAGAAAAGCTGACAGCAACAATGCGGCGTTTCCGGCTGAGGAAATCAATCTTGGTTTTTTGTTTAATGAGTCGCATCGGTAATCCGTCAGATGGGCAATGATTTTAATTTGCGGCCGCCGAAAACCAGGTTCACGACAGTGCGGGTTCCAACGATGGCTGTAAACAGCGACGTTATGATGCCAAGCGACAAGGTAATCGCAAATCCTTTGACAGGACCAGTACCGAATGCGAACAAAACGATCGCGGCAATCAGTGTCGTAATATTGGCATCTACAATAGACGACAGCGCTTTCTCGTAACCAGAGTTAATGCTGGCCTGGATCGCATTGCCGGCCGCGAGTTCTTCCCTGATTCTTTCAAAGATAAGTACGTTGGCATCAACTGCCATACCAACCGTCAATACTATTCCGGCAATGCCGGGCAATGTCAGAGACGCCTGCAAAAGTGACAGCAGCGCCACAATGAATACGAGATTTGAAAACAGTGCAAGATTCGCGATCATGCCAAAGCCGCGATAATAAAACGCCATGAAGACTACGACCGCAAGAAATCCGATTTTTACCGCATTGAATCCACGCTCGATATTTTGCTTACCGGTTGTTGGCCCGATCGTACGTTCTTCAACTTTGTATACCGGCGCCGCCAGTGCTCCGGCCCGCAACAGCAACGCAAGATCATGCGCCTCTATCGGTGTCAGACCTGTTGTCTGAAAATTATTCTTGAAAACGCCGCGAATGGTGGCGACGTTTATTATTTCTTCAGTCTTAATCGTGCGATGTTCGACCGTCCCATCCGACAATACAGTCGATTCACGTCGTGTTTCGATAAACACGGTAGCCATTGGTTTGTTGAGGTTGGCTTGCGTGTTCTTCAACATACTTGCGCCACCAACGGCATCGAGCTTGATAAATACTGCCGGCTGACCTTCGCTGAAACCAGACGACGCGTCCACAATCTGGTCACCGGAGGCGACGACTTCCCGCTTCAATTGCTGCGAGGCGATTCCTGGGCGGCCCCGGTAAAGTCTCGAGCCCGGGCTGTCGCCTGCCGTATCGACCATACGAAACTCAAGTGTTGCGGTAGCCGTCAGCAACTCATTAAGCTGGTTCGGATCCTGCACACCGGGAAGCTGCACGACGATTCGATTAACACCCTGTCTTTGCACCAGGGGTTCAGCAACGCCCAGTTGATCGACACGACTTCTAAGTGTGGTGATGTTCTGCTCGATGGCAAAATCCTGGCGCTCACGAATCTGAATATCACTCATCATCACACGTAGCGAGCGGCCGTCTGCACCATCCAGAATAATCAATTGCGAATCGGCGTCATTAATGATGTCCCGGGCTGTCTCCATGTCTGCAGCGCTTTGCAAACGCACGGTGACTACCGTGCCATCGACCCGAACCTGTCTGCGTAACCCAGCGTCCAGCAGCACTTCGCTAAAGTCCTGCTCGTAAGTTTGCAAGCGGCTTTCGATGGCCGTATCCATATCGACTTCCAGCAGGAAGTAGACACCGCCACGCAGGTCAAGGCCGAGACTCATGGGGCTTAGTCCCATGTTGCGTACCCATGCCGGCAGGTCTGGCGCCAGCGTTATCGCAACATTGGAATCACTGGCAAATCGATTGCGCAACAATTCACCTGCTGCGGTCTGATCTTCGACCTCTGTAAACGTTACGACAACACGCCCGTCCTGGAGATATGCAGCATCAGGGGTGAGGTCGCTGCTTTCGAGAACCTGCACGACCCGTTCAACCCGCTCCTCCGCGAAAGGCTTGCCGTCGATTTCTGCGAGTTGCACAGCATTTATGCTGCCATAGATATTGGGCAATGCGAGCAACAAACCCAGCATCAGGATGCCAAGCACCAGCACGTTTAGCCATAATGGGTAACGATTCATAAGCGAGGAATTACTCAGGCGGCGTCAATTGTGCCTTTCGGCACGATCGCGGACACAGTCGATTTTTGAATTTTAATTTCTACGTTGTCGGCAATCTTCAGCGTTGCGTAATGATCAGTCACCGCCGTTACCTTGCCAAGAATGCCACCGGCAGTCAGTACCTCGTCACCGGTTGCAAGTGCACCAATGAGTTCAGTATGCGCCTTTTGCTTCTTTTGCTGTGGCCGAATCAACAGAAAATAGAACGCAACAAAAATGACGATCATCGGCAGGAAGAAACCGAACGGATCGCTCTGGGCTGCGCCCTGTGCGTGGGCCGGACTAATTAAAAAATCCATAGTTATTTTTTCTTTGTCGTTGTGAAAGTGGCGCCCTTAAGTCGCTTTGGACCAGAGCCACAAAAATGGCGCGCTATTATGGCACACGTTCGGGGGACATTGGGATGGGTAATGCAGAATCAAGACTCATGTATTCGCCAGCGAATGTAGCAGCGTTTCGTGGGAGCGGCTGTCTCAACTAATATACCAAGTTGTTGCGTACAGAATGGCTCGAGAGCTAAGATGCCGCGAATTGGCCACGGGGCGAAGCATTCGCGGCTAAAGCCGCTCCTACGGTCCGCCTCAGTCCGAAACCGGGTCGCTAGCATCCACCTGAGCATAAATGTCCTGCAGCTCACGGACAAAATCGTCGAGCGTGTCATTTTC
>QNFK01000333.1 GCA_003645495.1 Gammaproteobacteria bacterium | reverse complement strand
CACGACACAATTGCCAAATGCCAGCGCCGGAGCCATCTTCCATGCCGGGATCGCGATCGGAAAATTCCAGGGCGTAATGATTCCAACAACCCCTAATGGTTCACGAGTGACATCGATATCGACGTCTGGCCGGACCGAACTCACGATGTCGCCAGTACAGCGCAATGCCTCTCCGGCAAAAAACTTGAACACTTGTCCAGCCCTGATGGTTTCACCGATCGCTTCGGGCAACGTCTTGCCTTCTTCCCTGGCGAGCACCGTGCCAAATTCCTCTTTTCTATCCAGTATTGCGTTGCCAATGGCATCCAGAAGATCATGTCGCGCTTGCGGTGTCGTATCCCGCCATGCCGGAAAAGCATTGCTCGCCGCTTGTACCGCGCTGTCAACGTCCGCTGCGTTTCCTTCTGCGGCCTGATTGATCACATCGTTGGTGTTCGCCGGATTGATGTTGTCGACAGTCTTATGACCGCTGACCCACTCACCATTGATGAAGTTCTTAATCTCTACCATGACTCATACTGCTCCCATTGATAATAATTTCCGGCGCCGTCAGTTCGTAACGAATAACGAAACCCCTGACATCACCCGCTTGCAAAAAATGCGGCGTTCTTCTCGATATAACTCAACTCTTCTTCCGGCACCTCGTCGATTGGCCGTATAGCGTCTTCCGGGCAAATGGTTTCGCAAAGCCCGCACGCAATACACTCGACGGGATCGATGTAAAACATTGTGTCGCCTTCATGGATGCAATCGACCGGGCAAACCTTGACGCACGAGCCGTCTTTGACGCCCTCGCACGGAGACATGATTACGTAGGTCATCTGTAAGAATCGCGCGTCACTGAGACTATCTGCCCTTCCACTCAGGCTTGCGTTTTTCCTGGAATGCTCGCGGACCTTCCTCCGAGTCCTCGGACTCGAGTGCGGCGACAAGTGCCGGCAACCTTTTGGACAGTGCTTCACTGACTGACAGATCAGACGTTTCCTTCACACACTCCTTGATGGCCTTTACCGAAAGCGGTGCGCATTCCACTATTTGCTCAGCCCATGCAGCTACCGTTTCGTCCAGTGACTCTGCTGGTACCACTTCATTCACCAGTCCGTATCGCTCCGCCTCTGTTGCTGAAATTCGCTTGCCGGTCATCAGCATGCCCATCGCCAGTTTTTCGGGAATTAATCTCGGCAGCAAAATCATGCCACCGTCGAGGGGCATTCGACCGACCCGCGCTTCCGGCAGGCCGAAGCTTGCGTGATCCGCAGCGATCACGATGTCGCAACCCAGCACCATCTCGAAACCGCCGCCAACGGCCACACCATTCACCCTGGCGATAACCGGAACATGCAATGATTTTCGCAGCGATAAACCACCGAAACCGCCGGGTCTGGCATGCGCCCAATACTCCAGGCCCGTCTTCTCGTCGCCACCAGCTTTTAGATCGGCGCCGGCACAGAATGCCCTGTCGCCGCTGCCGGTAAGGATAACCACGCGCACATCGGGGTTTGCTTCAATACTTTGCCAGGCGTCTTCCAGCAGGTCGGCCGTCGGCGCATCAACCGCGTTCATTTTTTCGGGCCGATCTATCGTTACTCGTGCGACATGATCTTTAACGCTAAATTTGACACTCACTGGCTGGCAGCCTCAGGTGTATTGCCGATGCCAAGCTCTGCCAGGATTTCATCATTATGCTCGCCAAGTCTTGGCGGGGCTCGTCGCACTTTTGTATCCAGTGCAGAGAAGTTGATCGGGCTTGCGATGACCTGCATTTTTCCGTTAAGCGGGTGATCAATTTCCGCAATCATTTCGTTGACGTGAGTCTGCGGATCCTCAAGCACCTCCGCTAATTCTTTAATAGGTGCACACAGCAGATCTTCCTGCTCGAGTTTTTCTATCCAGAAAGCGGTAGATTCTTTCGCGAATTCATTGCGGAATCTCTCCTGTAGATAGGCTTTGTTCGCGGACTGCGTCTTCAAATCCGGGTACTCGGCAGAAAGGTCCTCTATACGCAGCACATTGCAGATGTCCTGCAGCGGATTCACTTTGAACGCACCGACCAGGACGAGCGCGCCATCGCTGGTATCAAACGCACCGGTTAGCGGCATTTCTGCCCAGTTAATCTCTTTGCCTGTGTTGAGGTGACAAGTCGCCTCCTGCATTTGCATTGCAATCATGGAGTCATACAAAGAAACCTCTACGCACTGGCCCTCGCCTGTTCTTGTCACGCTAATCAATGCCGCCAATATCGCCTGAACCAGGTGCATTCCCGTGGTGTAGTCGCAAAGTGCCGTCGGATAGATCGACAAGGGGATTGACGCATCCGCCCTGCGCATCATGACGCCACTCATCGCCTGTGCCAGCACATCCTGACCACCCTTATGCGCATACGGTCCGCTTGGCCCATAGCCACTACCACTTGCGAAGACAATCTTCGGATTCAATTTCTTTAGCGCCTCATAACCGAAGCCTATGCGATCCATTACGCCCGCTCTGAAATTACTGACAACGACATCCGCGTCGCGAATCAGTTCGTAGACGATTTCCTTGTTGCTGTCCTGTCGCAGGTCAAGTGCCATCGAACGCTTGTTGCGATTCAAACTGCAAAAAACCGGGTTGTTGAGCCCCTTCTCATCGACCGCACCAAATGCGCTTCTCGAGAGATCACCACCTCTTGGGTTTTCAATCTTGATCACATCGGCGCCAAAATCCCCGAGCATTTGTGTGGCACAGGGCCCCATCATTACCTGGGTAAAATCGATAACCCGTATACCATCCAGTGGCAATTTGTTTGATTTGGACATTGTTCTCATTTCTCCTTGAATATTCGTCAGGCGCTTGCCGCGAGCTCTTCGACACCGGTGGCGTTCGCCGATGGAATGTCGCCAGGATCCGCGCCCTGTGCCCGCATGATTTTCTGAATTTTTGTCGCATCAACATCGCGCAGCAAAGAGTCTCCCTGCAATGCCAGCGACGCTGCTACACCGGCCGCTTCACCCTGCACCATGCACGGTGGTATTTCCCGTGAACGTTTTTGTGCGTCGGGTTCCGCGGAATAATGTCGTCCAGCGACGATGAGTTGCTCTACTTTGGTTGGCAGCAATGCGCGATATGGCGTGTAGTAATCTCGTCCGCGACAAACCGTGTCGGCGAAGTAGCGACGATTGACGACATCGTCCACCGTGACGACGTACTCACCGCGCAGCATGCGTGTTGTTCTTACTCCCACTTGCTCCGCCGCGCCCAGCATGTCGGCTTTTTCGAAGCCCGGCATGTTTTCACGCACATAATGAAAAAGTTTCATCATGCGATCCCGGCCCTCGTACTCAGCTTTGGTCAGGTCTTCCACCGATATTCCGTCGTAACCAGGCATGTGCGGGCAATTGCACCAGACGACTCCCGGAATTGGCGTTTTCAGCCACCACATT
>QNFK01000332.1 GCA_003645495.1 Gammaproteobacteria bacterium | reverse complement strand
TAGCCCGAATAATTCACGAGTGGCGGCTGCCAATAAGGAAACTGCAATTGACTCAAACGCCTAACCATTTTTCAGCTGATTCCGAAGCGCTACAGTTAACGCCTGCCGGGCTATCGCTTCCTGTGCCGGCACAGCGCGCCCGATCCTGCTCGACTGATAGTAGTATGTTGAGAAAGCCATCCATGGCTCTCTCAACATCGTCAATTGAAAAACGCGGTTTTCAATTGACTCCCATTTTCAATGGCTTGCAGCCATCAAAAATGGCGGTACATCCATGTACCGCTCACAGCCTGTCGAAAAACATTGTTTTTCAACAAGCTGCTAGTCCCTGCTACGTCTCTCGCACGATCCGGCGCGCTGCACTCGGCACAGAAACCGACAGTCCCGTCCCCTCATGAAATATTCGAGCTAAGATGCCCTCCAGCAAGCGAGTATTCAACCAACCGGCCTGGGTGTTACACCACCGGCCGTTTCGCGATACCAGCCGGATTCTGGATATCCTGAGCCTCGATCATGGTCGCTTGTCACTGGTTGCCAGGGGCGCTCGTTCCGCAAAATCGAAATTACGCGGCTATTTGCGGCCGTTTACGCCGTTACAGCTGTCCTGGGTTATTCGCTCTGATCTAGGCACGTTGACGGGTGCCGAGATGAACGGTGCCCCGATAACCCTTACCGGTGATGCGCTTCTGTCCGGCTACTATGTGAACGAGCTGTTGCTGTACCTGCTGCACAGGCATGATCCACAACCAGAGATTCATGCAGCCTATGCCAGCACCATTGCCGGCCTGGCAGGTACGAACGACATCGCGGCGACCTTGCGCCGTTTTGAAATTGAATTGCTGCGCATGCTTGGCTACGCGCTCAATCTCGATCATGATACGCAGACGCAGGCCGATCTCCGTCCCGAAATACAATATGAATACAGGGCAGAGCAGGGGCCGGTACCGGTGCAGAATCGCGAGGGCCCGATGATTTTCACTGGTGAAGAACTTGCTGCCGTGCATCGGCAGGACTTTTCGGAACCAGCAGCGCTAAAAAATGCCGGTAGATTGTTACGGCATGTTATTGCCTATCATCTCGATGGCAAAGAACTCAAAAGTCGCAAAGTGATGCGGGAAATCCATCGTGCGACCTAGGCCGAATAATTCACGTGTGCCGGCTTACAGGAAGGAGAATAATAGATGATTCATATGATTGGGCAAAGTTCGGTCAGTGTCGATGCGTTACAGTTGGCGCCTGCCGGGCTGTCGCTTCCTGTGCCGGCACATCGCGCCCACTCATGAAATATTCGACCCGTACAAGGCTATTAAATTGCAAACAAGTACAGACCTGCTCCTCGGCGTAAATATCGACCATGTCGCAACCTTGCGCCAGGCGAGAGGCACCAGCTACCCGGACCCGATTGAGGCCGCATTGATGGCAGAAAAGGCTGGCGCGGACAGCATTACACTGCATCTGCGAGAAGATCGCCGGCATATACAGGATGAGGATCTCGGCCGCTTGCAAGACGTAATGCAGACGCACATGAACCTCGAGATGGCAGTCACCGACGAGATGCTCAAAATCGCGTCTGCCATTCGGCCACAGGATTGTTGCCTGGTTCCCGAAAAACGTGAGGAGCTGACCACGGAAGGCGGACTGGATGTCGCGCGGCAAAAGAACAAGATCGCTGATGCGTGCGCGGAGCTCGCGGCAAATGACATCCGTGTATCGCTATTCATAGATCCTGAGCCGGATCAACTTGATGCTGCCCTGGCCGCTGGCGCCCCGGTTGTCGAGTTGCACACCGGCGCTTTCGCGGATGCCAGCGGCGCAGAGCAGCTCGCTGAACTAAAACGCGTGGTTGTTGCAGCAGCCTACGGGCACGAGATTGGCCTGATCATCAACGCGGGGCATGGCCTGCATTGCGACAACGTCACGCCAATCGCGCTGATCCCGCAACTGGTCGAACTGAATATCGGTCACGCCATTATCGGACGAGCGGTTTTTGTTGGACTTGCGGCAGCAGTCAGTGAGATCAAGGCGCTGATGAACGACGCCAGAAAACGCTGATGATATTCGGCGTCGGCACAGATATCGTGGAACTGTCACGTATCCAGGAAACCTTTAACCGCTTCGGTGATCATTTCGTCAGGCGCTTGTTGATGGATGAGGAGCGCGAACTTTTCGAGCGCAACAAGTGGCCGGTACGCTTCCTGGCGATGCGCTTCGCCGCCAAAGAGGCGACAGTCAAAGCCATGGGCACGGGCTTTGCGCATGGTATGTGGATCAGGGATGTCGGCATCGTTAACAATGACTGGGGCCGGCCTGAGGTAATCTGGTCAGAGCGGGGGCAGGGTGTTTGTGAGCGTCTTGGCATCGGTGCCGGTCACGTCAGCCTCAGTGACGACGCGGGTCTGATCATCGCCTTTGCGATTGTTGAACAAGCTTAATTAAACTATTAATAACTTTAAGAAAATACTGTAATGCATTGTTTTTCCTTTGATATTGAGACGATTCCTGACGTAGAGTTCGGGCGGCGTATGTGGAACCTGGATGGCCTGTCGGATGAGGATGTGGGCACCGCCATGTTCTTCAAGCGACAACAGGCGACTGGGAATGAGTTCCTGCCACTACCCAAGCAAAGGGTCGTCGCTATATCGGTCGCTCTGCGCAGCGGTGACACATGCCGCATCTGGACGCTTGGTGACAAGGACGCTGACGAAGCGGAGATAATCCGTCGCTTTTATGACGGTATTGAGCGTTACACGCCAACACTGGGCTCCTGGAATGGCAGCGGCTTCGACCTTCCCGTGTTGCATTATCGTGCGCTGAAACACGGTATCCAGGCGCCGCGTTACTGGGAAACCGGCGACAATGAGCGGGAATTCCGTTTCAATAATTATCTCGGCCGATTTCACTGGCGTCACATCGACCTGATGGATGTACTGGCCGGATATCAAATGCGCGGCAAAGCTAGCCTGGACCAGATAGCCGTGATGCTGGGTTTTCCCGGCAAGCTTGGCATGAGCGGTGACAAAGTCTGGCCGTGCTGGCTGGATGGTGGCATAGATGAAATACGCAACTACTGCGAAACCGATGTCCTGAACACCCACCTTGTGTACCTGCGCTTCGAATACATGCGTGGCAACCTGGATGAAAAGGCGTTACAGCGCGAGTTCGAACTTGTTCGCTCAACCATCGCGGCAGCGGACCAGCCACATCTCAACGAATTCGCTGCGGCCTGGCCCAAAGAATAAATAATGGCTAAACGACGTGAACCAGAAACGGCTCGGATCGAGTCGATGACCCACGATGGACGGGGCATTGCTGCCGTCTCCGGTAAAAAGGTATTCGTCCCGGGTGCACTGCAGGGCGAACTGGGCCGTTTGCAACGGCGGAAACGGCGCAGGAACGTCGATGTTGCCGAATTACTGGAAGTACTGGAACT
>QNFK01000331.1 GCA_003645495.1 Gammaproteobacteria bacterium | reverse complement strand
GGACAATGATGGCAATCAGTCCCTTACTGCGAACCAGGGAAACTGGCTACCGATTATTCCGTCACTGGGTGTGAGCTGGCGATTCTGACGTTCGGTTTATAGAGGTTCCTCTATGGCTGCGGGTCATTATTCATCGCCCCATTTGGTGACGACGTTGATGCCAATATCCTGCAGAAACTTCGTTGGCAGAATTCCGCCCGCGGAGACAATGACCTCATCGTTTTGAATGGTTTCCATGCCATCTTCGAGCGCAATGGTTACGGATTCAGGATCTATTTGTTTAACGTTTGAGCTCAACAGCACACGGACTTTTCCCGCACTTTCCAGCGCCTCAAGCTTCTCGCAATTCTTCTGTTTAGCCCTGCTAAACGCAGCAGACCGATACGACAACGTAACAACTGTTCCCTGCTCTTTTGCAATGCTCGTAGCAGCCTCGAGTGCACTATCTCCGCCACCAACGATCAGGACATGTTGATTCTGGTATTGCTCCGGATCGATCAGGCGATAGGAAACTTTTGTCGTATTTTCGCCAGGCACACCAAGTTGACGCGGCGTGCCGCGACGACCGATTGCAAGGAGTATGGCCCGTGCGTTGTATTCACCCTGATTGGTCTTGACCTGGTAGCCAGTGCCTCCTGTCGCGGGCACCACTGTTTCAACGCGCTCGTTGTAGTTTATTTTTACGCCGGTCTTTTTCTCGACACCTTGCCAAAAATCGATCAGATCCTCCTTTTGCACTTCTTTGAATCTTACTTTACCTACAATCGGTAGCTCGGCTGGCTGCGTCATTACCAGCTTGCGTCTTGGAAAATGCGCGACTGTTCCGCCCAGGGATTCCTGCTCAACCGTCACTGATTTCATATTGCCGAGTTTGGCGGCAAGTGTCGCAGTGAATCCTGCCGGACCTGCGCCAACGATAATGAGGTCAAGATCGTTGTTGTGTCCGGGCTTCAGAAGTTTGCTAATCGACTGCATCGCCTGCTTTCCCTGCTCGATCGCGTTGCGTATCAGGCCCCTGCCACCGAGTTCACCAGCAATGAATATGCCTGGAATGTCAGTTTCAAAGTTTGGTTGAACAACAGGAATATCGACGCCGCGCTTGGCTGTACCAAACACCAGTTTGATGGCCCCGACCGGGCAGGCCGTCTTACACGCACCATGCCCAATGCAGTCCGACGGTCCAACCAGCCATGCTTTCTTGCCGATCATGCCAAGTACTGCATGCGCGTCCTGTTCCGGGCAGGCCGAGACGCAGGACTTGCAACCTATACATATGGTTGGATCGATTTCCGGATGCAAAGTCGGCGGCTCCAGCATGCCGGCCTCTGTCGCTGCCTTCAGCGCCGCAATGCTTCGTCGTTCCAATCGGGCGTGCCTACGCATGTACCAGAAGGTGATTAACAACACCGGTATCAGGTACAGCAAATTGAAATAGGATCCGCTCACAAAATTTCCAACGACAAGACAGGACAAGAATGTCGAGAGCATACCGTGCTCCCGGTAGCAGCGAGCGAAATAGTTCACGCAACGGTGAGTTTATGTTCATCGGATCGACTGTCGTTTGCGATTTCCGTCAGCAGTCGACCATGGTATTGAAAGCCACATAACGCACTTGTTGCGGATGATTCTCATTTCTCCCGGATTTGTCGCCAATTCCCGACAACTCATTGATTTTTTGTTAAATTTTTGTGAATTGGGGGAACCAAATCCTGCTCCATATCGTGTAAAAAGAGAGCCAACCGGGAAAGGAGCAAACCCGTGTTTAGCCGAACCGAAAACTGGCGTTGACGGGGTGGCTTTTTGGTTACGACAACAATAATTTCCCTCGCGTTTCGCAGGGAGTGGAGAAGACATGTCATTTGCGTTTTGGGGACTGACTATTGCGATGTCAATCGCAGCGATTGGAATCGTTGCGATCCCGCTTTTTTCGGGAAAACCGCGTTTCAGTGCAGCAACACTCCTGCCGAGTGTGCTGATTCCGCTGGTCGCCCTGGGAATCTATTCGAAACTGGGATCACCCGATGCTTTGTCCGTCAACGGCAGTCGCGCTGATCGCAGCCAGGTAGGTACAAATTCTGCCAACGGCGGTCAATCAAATAAAGGGACGGCGTCGGTTGCCAGCCTGGTGGACGGACTTGAGGAAAGACTGGTGCAGGAACCGAATGATGCCGACGGCTGGATTTTGCTGGCGCGCTCATATGAGCACATTGGCAGCCGTGCGGAAGCGATTGCGGCATACGACAATGCTAAATCACTTGGCAAAACTGATCCGACCCTGGATAAATCACTGTCAGGCGAAACTCCTGCACAGAAGCCGCCAGTATCGGTTGCCGGCCCCTCACTTCGGGGGCGAGTAGCACTGGCTCCCGACGTTGCGGCGCAGGTACAGCCCAGCGACACAGTATTTGTATTTGCGAAAGAGACAGCGGCACAGCGCATGCCGTTGCTCGCGTTGAGAAAACCCGCGTCTGAGCTACCTTTGACTTTCGAGCTGACGGACGCACAGGCGATGGTGCCCGGCTCACATGTTGCGGACTACGAGAAACTGGTGGTAACGGTTCGCATTTCACGCAGCGGAATGGCGGGTGACACCCTGAACGGATTCGAGGTATCAAGTAAGCCGGTTTCCCCATTGGCTGGCGAAGAAATTTTGCTGCTGATTGAGGGCAATTCAAGCGGTGATCTTCCAATGGGAGGTCCGAATAATGAATGAGATTGCACTTGACCGGGTATACCCCCAGAGCAAGCTACGCGAGCGGATCATTGGCACCAGGGAAAGCCGCAAGAGCAGCGCATTCTATGGTTACACACTGACGATTCTAGCGATTGGCGTGGGCTGGTTATTGCGTGATTACGGTCTGACTAATCCTGAAGAGGGCCTTGGCTACTGGCTTGGTATTGCCGGTGGTTCAATGATGTTGATGCTGTTGCTATACCCGCTGCGCAAGCGCATAAAAATGCTGCGCTTCATTGGCAGTACAAATCACTGGTTTCGTGCGCACATGATTCTCGGCATGCTGGGGCCACTGCTGGTTCTCTATCACAGCAATTTCCAGCTTGGTTCATTCAACAGTCGAGTCGCTTTGTATTGCATGCTGCTGGTCGCTGGAAGCGGCATCGTTGGGCGACACATCTACGCTCACATTCACCGTGGCTTGTACGGTCGCAAATCCAGCCTCCTTGAATTACGCCAAGACCTGACACAGTCTCTTGAAAACAGCCGCGGGTTCGCGCTGCTGTTACCCAAATTGACAACAAAACTGGAAACGCTGGCTGCCGAAGTACAGGGATGTACTGTGACCGGTACGATGGGTACCGGCGCGAGCCTGAAGTGGACCTTTAGACAATACACAGTATGGTTCTCGTTATGGGTTGCCGCACGCAACGAGTTGAAAGCCCGTGCTGCCGAATCCGCTACGGTGGCGCGTGATTATAAACGTC
>QNFK01000330.1 GCA_003645495.1 Gammaproteobacteria bacterium | reverse complement strand
GCCATTATTCCGGTTGCGACTGGCGTCATTACAGCCATGCTGGCGCGCTATGGTACGGACGCGGTTGCCGGATTCGGCGTTGCGAGCCGGGTGGAGTCACTGATGCTGGTGATTTTTTACGCGATGTCGGCGGTTATTGGTCCGTTCGTTGGGCAAAACGTTGCGGTTGGTAATGCAGATCGCATTTATCATGCCCTGCGGCTCTGTGCGGTTTTTTGCCTTGGTGCCGGCCTGGTCATCGCCCTGTTGCTGGCAGGGCTGGCCGACTGGATACCGTCACTGTTCAGCGAGAACCCGAATGTAACCAGTGTCGCGACGCAATTCCTGTATATCGTGCCGATTAGTTATGGCGCCTACGGGATCGTCATGATCATGAACGCATCTTTCAATGGTATGGGCAAACCGATGCCTGCGGTGCATATCAGCCTGGCGAGAATGGTGCTTATCTACCTGCCGCTCGCATTCCTGGCAAATCGTTACTTTGGCGTTACCGGCATTTTTGCGGCTTATGCAATAGCGAACATTATTACCGCGGTTATCGCGTTTGCCTGGGCACGGTCGTCTGTATCTGCGCAATGTACGGCGCATGCAGCGCCGGCTATTGTTGGTTAATTGTGCAGCCCGGTCCCAGGCTAGCGTATGGGCAATCGCCCGTCAGGACGGGCGATTGCTAAGTCAAAGCGGTATTGATGGCAGCACATGCCGACGGTAGTAGTAGTGCATACCAATACCCCGACTGGCGAGAAACAATGTCAACGCAAGCCACAACCCATGATTGCCCATAAACTCAAAAACATAAAACGCCGGGACGAACACCAGGAATGAAGACACCACCATGATGTTGCGCATTTCCCGTGACCGGGTTGCACCAACAAATACGCCATCGTAAAGATAGGACCAGACAGCAATCAGTGGCAGCATCGTCATCCATGGCAGGTAGCGCAGTGTCGTTGCAATTACCTCTGGCAAGTTCGTCAACATGCCGACGAGCCACGGACCCGCAAAGTAGAAAAGGATGCTGAACCCCAAAGCGAAATACAGCGACCAGCGTAGTGAGAGTGTTACCGAACGGCGCAGGGCCTCTTTGTCCCGGGCGCCAATAGCCTTACCCACGAGCGCCTCGGCGGCATGCGCCAGACCGTCAAGCGCGAATGCCATAAGGTGCATCAAATTCATCAATATGGCATTCGCCGCAAGAACCAGGCTGCCCTGCCGGGCGCCCGCGGCCGTTACGAAGGAGAAGGTGAACACCAACGCCATGGTTCGAATAAACAGGTTCGCGTTGACTGCTAAGAACTGGGCATATTCCCTGAGCGTTGTCAGGTGGGACATGAGCAGATGCCCGCCACGCCCTCGGAAATCCTTGAATGCGAAACTTGCGCCGACAGCAAGCCCGCTGAATTCGGCGATTACGGAGGCCGCCGCAACACCATCGACTTTCATGCCAAGCACGTATACGAACAGCAGGTCGAGAATGATGTTGGTCAGGTTTATTGTAAGGACAATATAAAGTGGAACCCGCGCATTCTGCAGGCCCAGGAACCAGCCGATGAGCGCGTAATTGGCGAGTGTTGCCGGCGCACTCCAGATACGGATATAGAAGTATTCATTGGTATACAGGGCGACATCTGGGTCTGGTCCCAATAAGTTCATCGCAAGCGTTGCTATCGGTACCTGCAGCACCATCAGGATTGCGGCAATAACGAGTGCGACGACAACTGCCTGGCCCAGCGCTACCTTCAGTCCGTCGTTATCCCCGGCACCAAATCGCTGCGCGGTAATACCGGTCGTACCCATGCGCAAAAAATTCACACCGCTGTAGAGAAAACCAAAGATTGTCGCGCCAATGGCGACCGCACCCAGGTACACAGCACTGTCCAGATGACCGGTGACACCCGTATCCACCATGCCAACCAGCGGCACGGAAATATTCGAGAGCATCATCGGCGCAGCAATGCGCCAGACATCACGATTTTGGGGGAGGGTGTTAATGCGTGCTACCGACATTCGCGGCGTCTTTATTCTCGTGCATCTCTATATCCTGCTACAGGTCACAATTGTTGAGACAGCCGCTCCTACAGCAAGGTGAAATCCCACAAGGACGAAAAAAGCATACTCAAGAATTGTAGTTAACCTGATTTATTCGAAGCTCAATAACTGTAGAAAGACATCGTAGGAGCCCGTGCCGGTAGAGACATCAATCCAACGGCTGAGTCAGTGCTTCTATCGGGGCGACGGGCGACAAACAATGAAGGGCATGTTGAAAACATGCCCTTCATTGTTTGCAAAACATCGCCAACCACACCCGCTCAAACAAAACCCCCAGCCCAACTAAAACGCATTAACCCCAGTCAACTCTTTACCCACCACCAACTGATGAATCGTCTCCGTACCCTCATACGTAATAACACTCTCAAGATTCAGCATATGCCGAATCGGTGTGTACTCCGCACTAATCCCGGCACCGCCCAGTATGTCGCGTGCATCGCGCGCAATGTCCAGCGCCGCCCGGCAATTATTCCACTTGGCTATGGATACCTGGGTTGGTGTCATACGGCCCTGGTCTTTCATGCGACCGAGTTGCAGGGCGAGCAGCTGCGCGGTCGTAATACGTCTTGCCATGTCGGCGAGTCGTAACTGGATTGCCTGATTATTTGCCAGAGGTTTGTGAAAGAGAATGCGATCTTGTGTGTAGTTAAGGACTTCGCTAAGGCAGGCTTGCGCTGCGCCGATAACGCCCCAGGCGATGCCATATCTTGCCTGCGTCAGGCAGCTCAAAGGCCCTTTAAGACCCGTAACGCCAGGTAGCACGCTTGCGTCAGGAACACGCACATTGTCAAAAAACAAAGCAGAAGTTACTGACGCCCGCAACGAAAATTTATTCTCTATTTCCTGCGCCGTGAATCCTGGCATGTCGTTTTCAACGATGAATCCACGCACGCCCTCTTCAGTCGTTGCCCAGACAACAGCGGCGTCGGCCAAATTACCGTTGGTGATCCACATCTTGGAACCATTCAGTATCCAGTCGTCACCATCTCTTTTGGCGTGGGTTTTCATGTTGCTGGGATCGGAACCACCCTGTGGCTCGGTCAGCCCGAAACAGCCAATGGCTTCACCGCGTGCCATTGCAGGCAACCAGCGTTGTTTTTGCTCTTCCGATCCATAGGTATGGATCGGATACATAACCAGGCTGCTTTGCACTGAAACGAAGCTGCGCAGTCCGCTGTCGCCGCGTTCCAGTTCCTGGCAAATCAGCCCGTAACAAATCGCGTTCATTCCGGCACAGTCGTAGCCCTCGATCGAGCTGCCGAGCAAACCGAGTTCGGCGACCTGGGTGATTAGGTCGCGCGGAAAATAATGATTCTCAAAAGCGTCACGGATAACCGGGATTACCTTGTCATCAACGAATCGCGCCACGGTTTCCTTCACCATGCGTGCTTCCTCCGAGAGCTCGGCTTGCACGTCGTACAGGT
>QNFK01000329.1 GCA_003645495.1 Gammaproteobacteria bacterium | reverse complement strand
GCAACATACGGCGCACTTGTGCGACGTCGTTGTCATGAACATCAAGCTTTTCGCCCAGCTGGCGGTTGCGCTTGCTCGCTTTCTTGGTAAGGATATGACGCAAGTGCGAGTGCTTGCGCTTGTAGCCGCCGGCCGCATTTCGTTTGAAACGCTTGGCCGCGCCACTGACTGATTTCATCTTTGGCATCATTTGCTCCCAGTTTATATATAAAGATTAATAAGCCCTGGACGCCGGAGTCGCGTCTTCGGGTAGTGGCTAACTCCACCTAATAAAGGGGGTTAGCGTTTTTTGGGCACCAGCAACATTGTCATCTGGCGACCTTCCGACTGTGGAAACTGATCCACACTCGCAATTTCTTTCGTGTCTTCCTCTACTCGTTTGAGAAGCTGCGTACCGAGTTCCATGTGCGCCATTTCGCGCCCCCGGAAACGTACCGTAACCTTAACCCGGTCACCGATTTCGATAAACTCGCCCAATTTGCGCAGCTTAACGCGATAATCTTCGGCCTCGGTGCCAGGCCGGAACTTGATTTCCTTAATGTGCACCTGGCGCTGTTTCTTGCGCTGGTCATGCAGTTTTTTCTTCTGCTCAAAGCGGAATTTACCGTAGTTCATCAAGCGGCAGACTGGCGGTTCCGCGTCGGGCACCAGCTCTACCAGATCGACACCGGCCTCAGTTGCCATGCGCTGGGCTTCTTCCAAAGGCAAAATGCCTTTTTGTTCGCCGTCTTCAGCAATCAGCCGAACTTCCGGCGCGGTTATGTCCTCGTTGAGACGGCTCTGTTTGTTGTCTGCGATTGGGGATTCTCCCGATAAGCTCTAAAGCTAATATTTTCCGTAAAAATTAATCCGGCCTGAAAACCGGATCACTGCTGCACCATGTGCACAAATTGCTCGACCGCCATAGAACCGAGGTCTTCACCCCCCAGGCTACGCAATGCGATCTTTTCCTCTTCGACCTCGCGATCACCGACCACGAGCATATAAGGGATACGCTGCAAAGTATGCTCGCGAATTTTAAACCCGACTTTTTCGTTTCTCAAGTCGGAAATAGCCCTGATTCCCTGATTTTTAAGCATTTTCTCGATTTTTTCGACATACGGCGCCTGTTTATCGGTAATATTCATCACCACGGCCTGAACCGGCGCCAGCCAGAGCGGAAATTTTCCTTCGTAATGTTCCAGCAGAATTCCGAAAAAACGCTCCAGTGAGCCGAACAAAGCACGGTGCAACATGACCGGCCGATACCGGTTTCCGTCCTCGGCGACATAGGAGATATCGAAGCGTTCCGGCAGGTTCATATCGACCTGCAGCGTGCCGCACTGCCAGTCCCGGCCGATGGCGTCGCGCAACACGAATTCGAGCTTGGGACCGTAAAAGGCGCCCTCACCGGGAAACATCTTGTAGGCGAGTCCCATGCTGTCGAGCGCGTTAATCAGTGCGCCCTCGAGCCTGTCCCATATTTCATCCGAGCCGATACGATTCTGTGGTCGATCGGAGAACTTGATGACGACATCCTCGAAGCCGAAGTCCTTGTAGATATCGAGCACCAGTGCAATGACATCGATGCACTCCCGTTCCATCTGCTCTTCGGTGCAGTAAACGTGGGCGTCGTCCTGGGTGAGATGGCGTACCCGCAACAAACCGTGCAGCGCGCCCGAAGGCTCGTAGCGGTGTACCTTGCCGAACTCCGCCATGCGCAACGGCAGGTCGCGATAACTCTTCAGACCCTGGGCGAACATCAGCACCGAACCCGGGCAATTCATCGGTTTCAGCGCGAACACTCGCTCGTCTTCGGTTTGCGTCGCAAACATGTGCTCGCGGTAGTTTTCCCAGTGGCCCGAGGTTTCCCACAGGCTGCGGTCCATCACGTCCGGCGTATTGACCTCGACGTAGCCCGCATCGTCCTGGCGCTTGCGCATGTAGTTAATCAACAGGTTGAACAGGGTCCATCCCTTCGGATGCCAGAATACCGAGCCGGGCGCATCTTCGTGCAGGTGAAACAGTTGGAGCTGCCGCCCGAGCTTGCGATGATCGCGCTTTTCCGCTTCCTCGATTCGATGCAGGTAAGCTTTCAGCTGTTTCTTATCCGGCCAGGCGGTTCCGTAAATGCGTTGCAGCATTTCGTTTTTAGAATCACCGCGCCAGTAGGCACCGGCCACTTTCATAACCTTGAAACCATTGCCGAGCTTGCCGGTGGACGGCAGGTGCGGACCACGGCAGACATCGAACCAGTCGCCCTGGCGGTAAATCGATATTTCCTCGCCCTCGGGAATATTCTGCTCGATGATCTCGACCTTGTAGGTTTCGCCGAGGTCGGTGAAAGTTTTGATCGCGGCTTCACGATCCAGCACTTCGCGCTCGATCGGTAGATCGCGCTTGACGATTTCGTGCATGCGCTTCTCGATTTCGACCAGGTCTTCGGGCATGAAAGGCTCCGTGCGCGCGAAATCGTAGTAGAAGCCATCTTCGATCGCGGGCCCGATCGTCACCTGGGTGCCGGGATAAAGCTCCTGCACCGCCTGCGCCATCACGTGCGCCGCGTCGTGGCGCAGCAACTCGAGCGCTTCGTCGTCACGACTGGTGATGATTGCAACTTCAGCGTCGTTTTCGATCAGGTAAGAAGCATCGACGAGCTCGCCGTCGACCTTGCCCGCCAGGGTTGCTTTGGCAAGACCTGGGCCAATGTCGTTGGCGACATCCATTACTGAAACAGCGTGGTCGAACTGACGTTTAGACCCGTCAGGAAGGGTAATCTGAGGCATGGTGTTCTCCAGTGGTGACCCCTACCAAAGGCCACGTGATGTTTTGGTAGTCGCGAGTGGATTCGAACCACCGACCCCCACCATGTCAAGGTGGTGCTCTAACCAACTGAGCTACGCGACTATAAAATCAGGCCGAGTATTCTACCTCAGAATTGCAACTAATCAACCCGCTTAAAGCCTTAATTTGCAAGGCATTTATCTTACCGATGCAATATTCCATACAATCCCCGTATCGCGGGTGGTTTTTTATGGAATGATTCTGGTTAATGCAGTTTAATCATGCCCAGCAATCGAATAATCGCGGCTAATAAGAAAGCGCATAGTTTCCGATGCCTGGTCAGGTTATCCGAACAGCGACGATTGTCAGTTTTTTCGCAGTGAGACCCGAGCATGAGTTACAGCAAACCTTTTTCGAGAACCGAATACGAACAACGCGTGAACACGGTCAAGCAGCGCATGCAGGCCGCGGGCTTCGATCTGCTGATCTGCCAGGATCCCGCCAGCATGGGCTGGCTGACCGGTTTCGACGGATGGTCGTTTTACACACCCCAGGCCGTGCTGCTGCACCTCGAGGAAGCCTCACCGATCTGGTTCGGGCGGGCGCAGGATGCCAAATCGGCCCGCATCACCACCGATCTTCCCGATGAAAACATCGTCGGCTTATCGGAACCCCTGGTACATCACCCGACTCAGCACCCATTCGACGAACTCTGCGAACTG